>JBHEMN010000116.1:0-13639 GCA_046262575.1 Jatrophihabitantaceae bacterium | reverse complement strand
CAACAATGCAGCGCTGCGGATCGCGTCGTCGTTGCCCGGGATCTTGTAGTCGACCTCGTCCGGGTCACAGTTGGTATCGAGGATCGCAATCACCGGGATGTTCAGCTTGTGCGCCTCGCCGACGGCGATGTGCTCCTTTTTGGTGTCGACGATCCACACCGCGCTCGGGACGCGCGTCATCTCGCGAATGCCGCCCAGCGTGCGCTCCAGCTTGGTCTTCTCGCGGGTGAGGATGAGTTGTTCTTTCTTGGTGGCAGTGCCGTCCCAGGCGTTCTGCTCCATCGCCTCGAGTTCCTTGAGGCGCTGCAGGCGCTTGAAGACGGTCTGGAAGTTGGTGAGCATGCCGCCCAGCCAGCGCTGGTTGACGTAGGGCATGCCTACCCGCGTCGCCTGCTCGGCGATGGCTTCCTGTGCCTGCTTCTTGGTGCCGACGAACATCACGCTGCCGCCGTGGGCAACCGTCTCCTTGACGAACTCGTAGGCGCGGTCGATGTAGGTCAGCGTCTGCTGCAGGTCGATGATGTAGATACCGTTGCGCTCGGTGAAGATGAACCGCTTCATCTTCGGGTTCCAGCGCCGGGTCTGGTGTCCGAAGTGCACACCGGAATCGAGCATCTCTTTCATGGTGACGACGGCCATGCCGGTCGTCCTCCTCAGTCGTTCATGCACGCCGGGTCGCCTGCGGCTCGCGGGCGTGCGGCCTCGGTTGTTCGCGGGCGGACCGGGAGGACCGCCTGCCCTGGTGCCCGGTGTCGCGGTCAGGGGGCCGTTCCGACACAATCGCCGGCGCGGACCGAGGCTGGCCGCCTACCCGTTGGCATCCGCAGGAGCGAAGCCGGTGGGCGGGCACGCGAAGTCGGCTCACGCACGGTGAGCCGCTGTTCGGCAGTCTAACCGATCGGCGCCGTGGGATCGGGTGGCGGGGCTACCCGAGCAGGCCATCACGATTGGCCAGCGCGGCTGCTTCTGCGCGGCTGCGGACCTTCAGCTTGGCGAGGATGTTCGAGACGTGCACACTGACCGTCTTCTCGCTGATGTAGAGCTGCTGGGCGATCTGGCGATTGGTGCGGGCGCCCACCAGCAGGGCGAGCACCTCACGCTCGCGGGCGGTGATGCCTGCCGCGCCCGTGGCCGCGAGTGTGCGCGGGGGGCTGGTCAGGCCGAGCGTCCGGATCTCTGCAAGCAGCGGCTCGGCATGCAGGTCGCGGGCGACATCGCGGGCGAGCGTGGCCTGCTCGGCCGCCTCGGTGCCCCGGCCGGCCGCGCGCAACACCGCCGCGAGCCGGGTCCGGCTGCGCGCCAGCTCCACGACGTGGCCGTAGCCGAACGCGTCAACGGCCCGCTGCCACGCATTCAGGTGCTCCGCCTCCCCCGGCGCGTCGATGTCGGCCAGCCATCGCACCCGCATCCACTCCGCCTCCAGGCGAGCGCGCCAGGCCAAGCCCTCGATGCCGAGCCTGCGGCCGCGGGGCAGACCCTTCTCAGCGGTGGTACGCCCGTCATCGGTGAGGCTGCTCGCCCGGGCCACCAGCTCGGTCCGCTGGGATTGCGGGGCCGCGCGTACGGCCGCGGCCAGAGTCGCCAGGCCCTGCGCGCAGAGTCGAATGCGAGCGAGAAACCACGGCTGCTGCCACATCGCGCCCAGCACCGCGACTGCCTCGCCGATCAGCGCCACGGCGTCGTCGGCTGCGGCTTGCTGTTCGTGGAATTCCAGTGCGGCACTGACCGAGTAGAGCGCCATCCGCCCATCGCGCTCCCACCAGGGCCGCAGGGACGGCAGCAGATCCAGCGCGCTGCGCTCGCCGCGTCCGGCTTGTACTGTCATCCCGGTCGCTGCCAGCAACGCCTCGGCCTGGGCCGGTGGAGACTCGTCGGTGACGTCGGCCGTGCGCGCAGCGTCGTCCCAGTAACCGCGGGTGTACTGCACCAGGCTCAGCATGGCTCGCGCCTCGACGCCGTAGACGGCCCAGGGACGTCCTGCCTGGACAGCCCGGTGCGTGGCCCCGGCGTAGGCAGCCTGAGACTGTTCGAGCTCGCCGAGCTCGTAGTGCAGCCCGCCCAGGTTGTACCTGATGCGCACCTCTGCCGCCGCGTCGCCCGTGTCGCGCGCCTCGTGGGCGAGCGTGCGCAGCCGCCGCGCCGTCTCGTCCGGATCACCGGCCCGGCGCGCGAGTACGGCCAGTGTGGTCTCGGCATCAGTCACTACCGCACGACAGCCCACGGCTGAGCCAATCGTGACCGCTTCGCGAGCCCAGCGCTCGGCATCCACCTCGCGGGCAACGTTCAGAGCGGTGCGGGCGTGCAATCCGGCCAGTCGGGCCACGAAAACCGAGGGCTCCTCGGCGGCCACGAGGCGCAGCGCCTCGGAAGTAGCGGCAAAGGCCTCGACGTCGGTTTCACCCGCGACCGCGGCGAACGCGAACGCGTAGAGCAGTGTGGCCCGGCTCTCGGGCGCGGCATCGGCCGGGAGCGAATCCAAGGCCTCGCGAGCCAGGCGCAGGCCGCGGTAGGACCGCCCCGCGGCCACCGCGGCATCGACGAGGGCGAGCACCAACGGGGCCGGGTCGACCGGGGCGCTCGCGGCGAACGCCGAGAGCTCGAGGGCCGCCTCGTAGTGGCGCATCGCTTCCTGGGGAGCGGCCACCGACATCGCTGCGTCCCCTGCCTGGACGCTGGCCTCGTAGGCGGCAGGCAGGTCGTGGGACGCGCGGGCGTGGCGCGCCAGCTCGGCTGCGCTGCCCTGCTCCCGACTGGCCAGCGCGGCGGCATAGGCCGCGTGCAGCCGCACCCGCTCGCCCGCAAGCAGATCGTCATAGACCGCTTCGGCCAGCAGCGCATGGCGGAAGGTGTAACCGCGCCCGCTGGTCGTGGACTGGAGGATATGCGCCTCGACCGCGTCGCGCAGCGCGCCGTCGAGAGCTCCGGGCGGCCAGTCGAGCACCGACGCGAGCATGTCGTGCGACACCCGGCGCCCCCCGACGGCGGCAACGCGGACGACCTCTCGGGCCGCGTCGGAGAGCCGGTCCAGGCGCACCAGCAGCAGATCGGCAAGTTGCCAGGGCAGTTGCTGAGCGTCGGAGCACTGCTCTGCCGCGGCGACGAGTTCCTCGGCGAAGAAGGCGTTCCCGTCCGCGCGAGTGATGATGCTGCGCACGTCTGACTCGGCCATCGGCGCCGTGTGCAGCGACCGCACAAGGGTGCGCACATCATCAGACCCGAGAGGGTCGAGATGCAATCGCGCGACAGCGGGCAGCCGCGACCACTCGGCGAGCGCGGGACGCAGCGGGTGGCGCCGATGCATGTCGTCACTGCGAAGACTGGCCACGATCACCAGCCGCTCGGTGGTGACCCGGGTGAACAGATAGCCCAGCAGATCCCGCGTCGCCTGATCGGCCCAGTGGACGTCCTCGACGACGAGCAGCACCGGCTGGCGTTGTGCGGGCCAGGTCAGTGCGCCGAGCACCGATTCGAACAGCTCCCCACGGTCGACACGATCACCGATATCGCCGACAGGCGGCCGGCGGCGCGGCAGCAACCGCTCGATCGCTGAGTACGTCGCCACCATCGTCTCGGCGTCCTCGGGATGCTCGGAGGCAAACCGCCCGAACGCCTCGGTGAACGGCAGGTAGGGCGGCGGCGCGTCGCCGAGGTCGACACAGTGCCCGATGAAGGTCAGCACGCCACGCTCCCGGGCAGTCCTCACCAGTTCTGCGAGCAGGCGAGTCTTGCCCACCCCGGCGTCGCCGTCCAGGACGATCACCGAGGAGGCACCCTCGCTTGCGGCGTTAACCGCGGCGAGCAACGTCTCGAGTTCGGTGGCGCGTCCGATCAGTGGCGACATCGAGCGAGGCACCCGTCCATCTTGGTGCTTTCCACCGACATCGTCGCGACGGCCTAGCCGTTCTGGGGCCGGGCTGGGCGGCGCAGTGCCCGCCGCCACGGGCCGCGGCCGGTCGAACCGGTGCGTCGGTGAGCGCCCATTCGTTCGCGCCGGTAGGCCAGTTCTGCGCGCATCACGTCTGGGTTCAGGCCGTTGAATTCGTACATGGTGTCCTCCTTGGGTGATCAGTGGGTCTGATGGGTAGCCGCAGCCAGCAGTTCCTGGTACATGGCTGGTGACGCGGAGCGCAGCGCCTGCTCGAACTCGCGGCTCTGGCGACGCCGACGGTGCTTGGCGCGCAGCGTGCGGGTGGCCGACGTGGCGTACTTCTTCAGGTCGTACATGGCGTGCTCCTCGGGTTGACTGCGTCCACCCGTCACGCTGCGCGCCTAGGTAGGGCCGCTGCATCCGGAAATGTCCCTATCTCTGCCGCTGGGGGTTACCTACCTGCGACGTCAGGCGCCTGTGGACCCGCCCGAGCCCTGTCCACAGATCGCGTCTGCCTCTCGCGGCAAGCCGCGGCTGCTGTGAGCGTGGACGATGTGTCTGGCGGCCTCATCGCGCTCGGGTGTGCAGTTCTCGTGCTGTCTGCTGGCGCGCCGGCACCATCCCGCGAGCTGCGTGAGCGGTCCGCGCCGTCTGGGTCACCCGCTGTCGCGGTGGCCTACTCGGCCCCTCTCGGCACCCCGCTGCGGATCGTGCGAGCATTCATGGCGCCGCCAGACCCCTACGGCGCGGGGCACCGCGGCGTAGATCTCACGACAACCCCGGAGGTAGCCGTACTCTCTGCGGCTGCCGGCCGCGTCTATTTCGCGGGGACGGTCGCAGGTCGCGGTGTCGTGGTGATCGAGCACTCCGACGGTGTGCGCACCGAGTACGAACCGCTCACCTCGTCGGTATCAACGGGTGAGCTGGTAGCCGCGGGTCAACCCCTGGGCCGGCTGCACGGCAGGCATGGCACCTGCCCGCCGGACCACTGCCTGCATTGGGGCGCCCGACGAAACGGCGCGTACTTCGACCCATTGACACTCCTGGCCGGGCTAGGCCCGGTGCGGCTGCTGCCGTGGTGGCGCCCGCCCAGCGCCGCCCTACGCCCGAGGATGCGCGCGAGCGTAGGTCTGGCGCAGCCGCTCGGTCGAGACGTGGGTGTATATCTGGGTGGTCGCGAGGCTCGCGTGCCCGAGTAACTCCTGGACCGTGCGCAGGTCCGCACCACCGTCGAGCAGGTGGGTTGCCGCCGAGTGGCGCAGCCCGTGCGGTCCGAGGTCCGGGGCACCGGGCACCGCCGCGATGCGGTGGTGCACGATCGTGCGCACCGTTCGCGGATCGATGCGCCCACCGCGGGAGCCCAGCAGCAGGGCCTCCCCGCTCCCGTCGCGCGCAAGCTCACCGCGCCCCGCCCGCAGCCAGTCCTCCAGCGCCCGCTCGGCGGCCATGCCGTAGGGCACCGTGCGTTCCTTGGCGCCCTTGCCCAGTACCCGCACTACCCGTCGACCTGTGTCCACGTCGTCGATGTCAAGGCCGACGAGCTCGGCGACGCGAATCCCCGTGGCGTAGAGCAGCTCGACCACGAGCCGGTCCCGGCGGCCGATCGCGGATGACACCCCTTCCCGGTCGGCCTCCATTACCGCCGCCGCCTCGTCGGTGCGCAGGACCGGTGGCAGCGAGCGGTGCGGACGCGGACTGGCGAGCAGCTGGCCAGGATCTGTCGCGATCCGGCCGGTTCGATGCGCCCATGCCGTGAACGTGCGCAGTGCGGCCGCGCGTCGGGCAAGCGTGGTCCGGGCGACCTGGGCGTCGCGCTGGATCGCCAGCCAACCCCGCAGCGTAGCCAGCTCGGCGTCGCCGATACTGTGCCCGCCGAGCCGGGCGAGGTGGTTGAGAAAGCCCACGACGTCGCCGAGGTAGGCGCGCACGGTGTGCGGGGATCGGTTGACTTCGAGACGCAGGTACCGCTCGTAGGCGTCAGCCGTCTGTCGCATTGCCGAGGGCAGCTGCTCGCGCACAGCGACGAGGTCGACGCGCCCCGTGTGCTCGCGCCCAATCGTCACCTGCTGACCGTGCGGCACCCGCCCGCCCGGGTCAAGGCGCCACGCAGGCGCGACACGTCGCGCTTAGCTGCCGGTCGCGGCGATCAGACCGCCTCTCGGCGCGTCCGCAGCCTGGCCGCGATGCGGTAGCCGGCGTCGCTCGCATCCAACAGACCCGCGAGGTCCAGGACGGGCAAGGACCTCATCACCTCGATCGGACTCACTCCGCAGCGCTGGGCGATCTCATCCGGCCGGGCCGCGCGGCGCACGGGCAGCCCCTCGAATACCCGCCGGGCCACCGGGTCGAGGCCGTCGAGTTCGGCGCGCAGGTCGGTGCCCACACGCTCGACCTGCTCGCGCGAGCCGAGCCGTATCCCCTCGCCCATCACCCCGACCACGGCCAGCACGTCGTCGACGCAGGTGACCAGCAAGGCCGGGCTGTGCTCTCGGCGCAGCAGATCGTGGCAACCAGCAGACATGGGCGAGGTGACCGGGCCGGGGACGGCCATGACCGGGCGACCCAGGGTGGTGCAATGACCGGCGGTGTTTGCCGCACCCGAGCGCCGGGCAGCCTCGACCACGACGGTGCCAGTGGACAGCGCGGCGATCAGCCGATTACGGGTCAGGAATCGGTGTCGCTGCGGCGCTGCCCCCGGGGGGCTCTCCGAGATCACCAGCCCGGTGTCGGCGACCTCGGTGAACAGCGCCGCGTTGCCGCTCGGGTAAGGGCGATCCAGTCCGCCGGCCGAGACGAGGACGGTCTGCCCGCCCGCGGCCAGGGCGCTGCGGTGGGCCGCGGCGTCGATCCCATAGGCGCCGCCGGACACTACAGTCACGTCGCGGCCGGCTAGCCCGAAGCCCAGGTCCGCGGTGACGTGCTCGCCGTAAGCAGTCGAGGCGCGGGAGCCCACGATTCCCACCGAGCGGACACCAACTGAGGCGAGATCACCGACCCCCTTGACCCAGAGCGCGAGCGGGGGAATGGGTTCGCCCGACTCGGCTAGCGTGCACTCACCTGCGGCGAACCGTGCAGCGCGCGCCTGCCCGGTTCGCTCGAGCGCGGCCATAGCGAAGTGCGGCCACTCGTCGGACTCGGGCACGACGAGCCGGATCCCGTGGCGGTGCGCGGCGTCGAGATCGGCCTGCGGATCGGCGTGTTCTCGTCGCGCCATGGTCGCCGCAGACAGCTCCCCCGCCCCCCTGCCCTCGCGAATCAGGTGGGCGGCGGCAACCGGGCCGTGACGCTGCACGCAGTCCCACACCGCAACGCAGGCAGGTTCGGCGACGCGGCTCAGGTAGGCCCGCGCCAACAAGATGTCCTCGCCCACTAGGCCGCCCATGCACCACTGCTCCCGGTGCGGAAGTAGAGCGCCTCGGCGATGTCGCCGGTTTCCGGGCGCAGCCGCCCGGCAAGGTCGGCCACCGTCCATGCCAGCCGGAGCACCCTGTCGAAGCCACGCGCACTGATCTCGCCCCGCTGGAGGTAGGTCTGCGCTGGTCTCAGGACGGCGGGCGGCAACGCCCAGGGCGGCGAGCGCAGCGCAGCACCCGGCACGGCGCCGTTCACGCTCCACGGGACGCGGCGCCACCGTTCTGCCGCGGCGGCCCGCGCACCGGCTACCCGCGCCGCCACGGACTGGCTGCTCTCGCGCCGCATCGCATCACCGAACAGATCGGCGTGCGGAACTGGATCGACGTGCACGCGCACATCGATGCGGTCGAGCAGCGGCCCGGACAACCGCTGCAGGTACCTGCGGCGCGACTGCGGCGCGCACACGCAGGCGCGCGGGGGGCTGCCACAAGGGCACGGGTTGGCAGCGAGCACGAGCAGGAAGCGCGCCGGATAGCACACCGCACCGCCGCCGCGGTGCAGTACGACCGAACCGCTCTCTAGCGGTTGCCGCAGCGCATCAAGGGCACGCGGCGAGAACTCGGGCGCCTCGTCGAGGAACAGCACGCCGTGATGCGCCAGGCTGATCGCCCCGGGTCGGGCGAGGTGCGAGCCGCCGCCGACGAGGGACGCGACGGACGCGGTGTGGTGCGGCGCCTGCAGCGGGGCGCGTCGGACCAACCGCGCGCGCTCGGGGAGCTGGCCGGCTACCGAGTGCACGGCCGTGACCTCTAGTGCGGCGGCATCATCGAGCGCTGGGAGCAGGCCGGGCAACCGCTCGGCGAGCATCGTCTTGCCGGCCCCTGGCGCACCTACCAAGTAGACGTGGTGCCCGCCGGCGGCGGCCACTTCGAGCGCGCGTTTCGCCGCAGCCTGGCCGGCCACATCGGCGAGATCGCCCCCTTCGAGTCCGGGGTCGGCGTCTTCGCCGGGCTGTGCCACCGCAGGAGCGGCACCGTCGCCCCGCAACCAGTCGAGCACCTCGCGCAGGTCGCGCGCGGCGCGTACGTCCATACCCCGCACCAGCGCCGCCTCGGCAGCGTTGCCCGGTGCGACGACTACCCGGCGCACGCCCTCCCCCTGCGCGGTCAGCACCGACGGCAGCACACCCCGAACCGGCCGCAGTCGGCCGTCCAGGCCGAGTTCGGCGATCCAGGCAACCTCGGCGATCGTGTCGACGCGCAACTCCCCCGTCGAAGCCAGGACCGCCAGCGCCACCGCCAGGTCGAAACGCGAACCGACCTTGCGCACGTCGGCCGGCAGCAGGGCCACCGTGATCTTGCGGTTCGGCCAGGCGACGCCGGAGTTCAGGACCGCCGCGCGGATCCGGTAGCGCGACTCGACGACGGACGTGTCGGCGAGCCCGGTGAACGACATCCCGGGCAGTCCCGCCGAGATATCGGACTCGATCTCGACGATCTGGCCGCTGACCCCGATCAGGGCCACGCCCAGAGTGCGGGCGAGCGCCATCTAGAGCACCGCCGTCAGGTGCCGTATCGACGGCCCACCCGAACCCAGCCGCAGTACCGACACGACGTCGAAGCGCAGCTGCGACCAGTACGGGTTGCCATCGCGATGCTCGGCGAGCCAATGCAGCGCCAGCGCACGCAACCGCGCGGCCTTGACCCGGTTCACCGCTTCGGCGGGGTCGCCGTAGGCCGTGGAGGAGCGCGTCTTCACCTCGACGAAGACCAGCACGTCGCCGTCGAGCGCCACGATGTCGAGTTCGCCGGCCGAGCACCGCCAGTTGCGTTCGAGGATCGTCAGGCCCGCGTCACGGAGGTACGCGGCGGCAAGCTGCTCACCGAAGCGACCGACCGCGTCCTTGACCCGCATGCCGCCACGCTGTCGTACTCAGCGCTACCGGCGCAGGTTCGCCCGGGCAGCTGTGGACAAACGTGAGCCCTGTGGACGGCGAACTTGACTGCCGTCCTAGGTTCCGAAGCCAGCCTTGCCGCCGGGCAGCTCCAGATCGGGCTTGTCCAGTTCCTCGACGTTGACGTCCTTGAACGTCACCACGCGGACCGTCTTCACGAACCGCGCCGGTCGGTACATGTCCCATACCCAGGCGTCGCGCATGGTCAGCTCGAAGTACACCTCGCCGTCGGCATTGCGCGGCTGAAGGTCGACGTCGTTGGTCAGGTAGAAACGCCGCTCGGTCTCGACCACATAGTTGAACTGGGCGGCGACGTCCTTGTACTCGCGATAGAGCTGTAGCTCCATCTCGGTCTCGTAGTTCTCGAGATCCTCGGTACTCACGCCATCTCCAAGCTCATCGTGGCGAGGTCATCCGCATCCTCGCGCTCATTCTCGCTCCCCGAGGGCTCCCCGCGCATAGCGCGCCGGACATTGATGTAGCGGCGCCGGTGCTCGGCGCAGGGGCCGAGTCTCGTCAGGGCCGCAGCATGGCCAGGCGTCACGTAACCCTTGTGCTGGGCAAAGTCGTACCCGGGCCAGTGCTCATGCAACTCGGTCATGATCGCGTCCCGGGTGACCTTGGCCAGGATCGATGCCGCGGCGATGCACGCAATTGTCGCGTCCCCCTTCCAGACCGCCGTCGCAGGTATCCCGACGCCGGGCACCGGGAATCCGTCGGTCAGCGCGTAACGGGCTTCTGGGCGCAATGTGGCGACGGCGCGTCGCATGCCGGCGAGGTTGGCCACGTGCAAGCCGTACGCATCGATTTCCCGAGCCGGCACAATGACAACCGAATAGGCGACGGCGCGCCGCACGATCTCGTCGTAGAGGCGCTCGCGAACCTCGGCGGTGAGCAGTTTCGAGTCATCGAGATCCTCGATGTGCCCGCGCTGCCCCGGCGGCAAAATGCACGCTGCGACGACGAGCGGTCCCGCACACGCCCCGCGGCCGGCTTCGTCGGCACCGGCGACCTTGTCAAACCCAGCCCGCGCGAGGGCCGACTCGTAGGCGCCGAGCCCGACTTCGCGCCGCACGATCAGGCGTGGCGGCCGGAACGCGAGCACATTGCGCAGAGAACTGTTCGCCATGACGCCGCTGAGGTTACCCGCCCGTCCGACCCGCGCCCGGCAGCCGTTCGAGCAGGTCAGCCATCTCAGGCGGCTCGACGATGTCGTCGGTAGCGCGCAATTCGGCGGCCGACCACCACCGGTGTCCGATCAGCGTCCGGGCCTCGATGTCGGTGAGCCCGCGCGGCACGACCTCGAGTCCAGGGCCCACCAGTGCGGGGAAGAAATGGTCGACCTGGTCATACGTCGAGCCAGCCCACGACCACACCCGCCGGGTCACCAGAACCGCCCTGGCATCAGGAGCCAGCTTGACCGCGATACCGGTTTCCTCGGCCGCCTCGCGCACGGCTGCCTCGCGGGGCGTCTCGCCTGGTTCGACCCCCCCGCCGGGTGTAAGCCAGTGAGTCTTGCCGTTCTCGATGCGTTCATGGATCAGCAGCACCCGCCCGCCGGGCTCGATCATCAGGATCCGCCCGCCCACCCGGGGAATCGGTGCACTCATGGCTGCCGGCGCCGCCCGCGGCGCACGACGTAGAACGAGAGGATGAGCCCGAGTGCCGTCACGATCGGCAGCTCGCCAGCCAGCGCCAGGGCCGCGTTCACGAACGTCGACGGGGTACCCAGGGTGCGCCAGCGCGACGGCGGCCATGCGATCACGACCGCCTTGCCGATAACGTCGTCGATCGGCACCGTGCTCGTCATCGGATCACACCCGACGTTGTCCGGGGTCTGCGCAGCGCTGGAGCCGCAATGAAAGCGTGAGTCGGCCGAGTCGTCGCGATGGTCGCCCATTACCCACAGTCGGTCCTTGGGCACGGTGACCGGCCCGAACTCGGCGCGCGGGTCCGGCCCGCGGTAGTAGGTGTATGGCTCGTCCAGCGTGCGCCACGGGCCGTCGGCACCCTTATCGCTGATCATGATCTCATCGCGGCCATTGGCCGACGTACCCTTGACGGTCTGGCCTCCGACGGCGATCACTCGCTTCACCAGCACCAGTCCGTCCGGCGGCACGAAGCCCACCAGCTGACCGAAACCGCGCAGGGCTTTCATGATCGGATTGCTGGGCGGCCGCAAAGCCGGCTCCTCATCCCAGCCCGGCGGGGCATGGAAGACCACGATGTCGCCCGGGTGCGGATCACGCAGGTCGTAGATCGGCTTGTTGACCAGAATCCGGTCGCCCTTGCAGCCAGTGCAGCCGTGCAGAGTCCTCTCCATCGACGGCGAGGGAATGTAGAAGGGTTGGATGACGAAGGTCTTGAGGAGCACCGCGACGACGATCGCGATCGCGACCAGCAGCGGGAGCTCCCACCACGGTGCTTTGCGTCGCTTTCGCTTTCGCCTGCGCCTGCCGCTGCGGGTCTTTGCGACCTCGGACGCGGGTGTGCCTGCCGCCTCCGACTCGGCGATGCTCGGTCCGTCAGGCCCTGGCGGCGGCAATACCGCGCTCTCGGGCTGGGCCTCGGGCCCACGTCTGGCCGGTTGCCCGCCCTCGGCTCGGCGCGGGGGGTCGGCGCCGGGCAGGCCTGGCCCGACCTCGTCGTCCGCGTTGACAGCACTGTCGAACGCGAGGTGATCGCCGAGGTCGCCGGCCTGTGCGGAATCGGCCGATTCCACGTGGCGACGGTCGGCATCCTCGATGTCGTCGGTCATGCGTTCCCGTCCGTGCCGAGATCAGCGCGCGACGGTCTCGCGCTTCTCCTTGATCTTGGCCTTCTTGCCGCGCAGATCACGCAGGTAATACAACTTGGCGCGTCGCACGTCGCCGCGGGTGACGACCTCGATCTTCTCGATGATCGGGGTGTGCACCGGGAAGGTGCGTTCCACGCCCACGCCGAAGCTGATCTTGCGAACCGTGAAGGTCTCGCGCGCGCCGCCGCCCTGGCGGCGGATCACGGCGCCCTGGAAGACCTGAACACGGGAGCGGGTGCCCTCGACCACGCGGACGTGCACCTTGAGCGTGTCACCGGGACGGAAATCGGGCACGTCGGAGCGCAGCGAGTCCGTATCCAGCATGTCGAGGGTGTTCATCTCGGGGCTTCGCTTCCTTGAGTGTTCGTACTCGGCTTCGCTCGGCGACGCAGGCAGCGCGCAGCGGCAACCCACCATGGGATTTCCCGCAGACGCGCGCAGCGGGCAACCCCACGATGATGCCATATCGAGATGGGCAGTCCGAACCGGCTCCCCGTCACAGCAGGTCTGGGCGCCGCTGTGCCGTGCGTTCCCGCGATCGTCGGGCCCGCCACCGGGAGATCTCACCGTGGTTGCCGGAGAGAAGCACCGGTGGCACGTCCAGTCCCCGCCAGGAGGCGGGCTTGGTGTACGCCGGGGCCTCGAGCAGCCCCGCCGCACCGGGCGCGAAAGAGTCGTCGTGCGCCGACTCATCGTTGCCGAGCACTCCCGGCAGCAGACGCGACACCGCTTCGGCGATCACCAGCACCGCGACCTCGCCGCCGGCCAGCACGTAGTCCCCGAGACTGACCTCATCGACCGGCATGCGCCGCGCCGCGTACTCGACGACCCGCGCGTCGATGCCCTCGTAGCGCCCGCAAGCGAACAGCAGCCACGGTTCGGTGGCATACGCGGCGGCGAGTGCCTGGGTGAACCGGCGGCCCGTCGGCGTGGGCACTACGAGTCGCGGCTGATGCTCGGCTTGCGCAGGCGCGAGTTCGTCCAGGGCGCGGCCCCACGGTTCGGCGCGCATGACCATGCCAGGGCCACCCCCGTAGGGGCTGTCGTCGACGGTGCGGTGGATGTCATCGGTCCAGCGACGCAGGTCATGCACCCGCACCTCGACCTGGCCTCGCTCGATCGCGCGGCCGAGCAGACCCTGACGCAGCGGTGCAAGGTAATCGGGGAAGATGGTGACGACATCCAACGTCAATTGGGCGCTCATAGGTCGAACAGTCCCTCAGGCGGGTCGATGACGACGACCCTGCCGGCGATATCGACCGTGGGGACGATGGCTGCGACGAGCGGGACCAGGCGCTCGCGGCCGTCGGCGTCGAGAACCAGATACTCAGCGCCCGCCACGTTGAGTACGTCGCGCACCGGACCCAGTTCCGCGCCGGATACGGTGCGGGCCATCAACCCGACCAGATCGGATGCGTAGAACTCGTCTGGATCCTCGAGCACGGGACGCTCTGCGGCAGGGACCAGCAACCGGGCACCGTGGATGACCTCGGCGGCGGCTCGGTCATCGACCCCAGCGAAGTGAATCACCAGTTTGCTGCCGCCGAGATTGGCCACCTCGACCGTCAGCGGGCCGGCCTCGACAGGCTCGGTGCGCAACACCGAACCGGGCGCGAAACGGCTCGCGGGATCGTCGGTCCACGGCTCGACGAAGACGTCGCCCCGG
>JBHEMN010000115.1:0-4117 GCA_046262575.1 Jatrophihabitantaceae bacterium | reverse complement strand
CATCCTGCTAGACACCGCCGGACCCGCCGAGCTGGATGCGCGACTGCGGCTGGCCATCGAGCGGCGCACGGTCGCGACCGAGCCAACGCGCGAACACGTCGACATCGGCGACCTCACGATCGACGAGACGACCTACACTGCGCGGCTGAGCGGCACTGCGCTGGATCTCACGTACAAGGAGTTCGAGCTGCTGAAGTTCCTCGCACAGCACCCTGGCCGGGTATTCACCCGCTCCCACCTTGTGCAGGAGGTCTGGGGCTACGACTACTTCGGCGGCACCCGCACCGTCGACGTCCATGTGCGCCGGCTGCGGGCCAAGCTTGGCCCCGAGCACGAGGCTCTGATCGGCACCGTGCGCAACGTGGGTTACAAGTTCGTGCGCCCGGCACCGGCGCCAAGCGTCCCGCGTCCCGATATGGCAGAACCGGCGGCCGAGAGTGAGCGGCTCGACCAACCGCGCTGAGGCTCCCCGATAGCGTTCGGGCATGCCGTTGTCGATTGCATTCCCGCCGACGCTGGATTCCTCCGCCCGCACCGATGTGCACGCCGTGGCCGATGCGATCGAGGCCCGTGATGGCGAGCCGCCGCTTTCCGACCAGGCGCTGACCCAGCTGAGCTCACCGGACGTCGTCCACGTCACGGCTCGCGACGGTGACTCGTTGGCCGGGTATGCCCAACTCGACGGTGCCTGTCTCGAGGTGGCCGGTGACAATGCCGCCGTCGGCGCGCTGCTCGACGCTGTGGAGGCGCGCGGCGACACTGACCTGCGCGTCTGGTCGCACGGCCGTCGCAGTCCGGTTGCAGCGGCTCTGCGATCGCGGGCCTACACGCAGGCCCGAGTGCTGCATCAGCTGCGTCGTTCTCTGGCCGAGCCGCTGCCCGACGTCCCGGTCGCTGACGGCGTCACGATCCGGACGTTCGTCCCGGGCCAGGATGAGCAGGCCTGGCTGCGGGTGAATCTCGCTGCGTTCGCCACGCACGCAGAACAGGGCCGCTGGACGCTGGCCAACCTCGCGGCGCGGGAGGCAGAGGCGTGGTTCGACCCAGCCGGATTCTTCCTCGCCCAGCGCGGTGCGGACCTGCTTGGCTTTCACTGGACCAAGATTCACGCCGACGGTGTCGGAGAGGTCTACGTCCTCGGCATCGACCCGGCGGCCAAAGGTCTGCGCCTGGGCCTCGCTCTGCTGGTGCGGGGGCTCGAGCACCTCGCCCGACAGGGGTGCGCCGAGGCGTTGCTCTACGTCGATGACGACAACGCCACGGCGATGGGGCTCTATGAGCGGCTGCACTTCCGCAGCCATGACACCGACATCCAGTGGCTGCGGCCCGCAGACCCGCGCCCGGACTGAGGCGTGGAGATGGACGATACCCAGAAGATCTTCAGTAACCCTGCCGCCAAGCGCACCGAAGACTACGTCTCAGGCGCCTTCGGCTGATCCTTCCCGACAGGATGTTCGCGCGAGCCGCATCGCCCGTCACCGCTCGACGGCCGGGTGACCGCTCGCGGGTGGGTCACGGTGTGGGTCCAGCGTCCAGTGCGTCGCGTCCTGCTGGCGTCGCCACCGGGTGGTCGGGCCGGCGTCACGGAGCACGTCGTTCAGCCAGAACGTCTGGTCCGGATTCCAGCCGGCGAGCATCGTCGCCTCCGGCCCGACCCGCAGCGTCCGGCCAGCACTCGTCAGGTACCCGGCGACCGTGAGATGGACGCCGTCGAAGTCAGCCGCGACGCCAGCCCAGTCAGGCATCAGCCAGCCGTCCGCCCAGCCGGTGACCCGCCACCAGTCGTGTCGTCGGGACCCGGTCACGTCGAGGGGATACTGCGTGACGAGCTCGATCCAATCGCCGGGGCCGGTGACCTCGTAAACGCGAGATCGCGGCTGCGCGGCCAGCGGCCAGCACCGCGCGGCCGTCGGCCCGCTCGAATCCTCGACCAGGGTCAAGCCGACGGCACCCAGGCCGGGCAATGCTCGAGATGTGGTCACCAGCGACGCGGGCGCCGGGATCGACCACCAGGATCCGGTCATCGCAGCCGTCGGGTCCGCCGGGCCTGCCAAGGCCCGGGTCTCCTCGGCCGCTTGCGCCGAGCGCCAGGCATCCAGCCGCGCCCGCGCGCCGGACAGCGCCGGCGGCGGTTGCTCCGGATCGTTCAACCACTGCACGCAGTGCTGGGCCTCGCGCGCCAGCGGCGAGGTCCACCAGGCCGCGGCCGGAGCCTGGGCAACAGCTCGAGCGATGGGCTCCAGAACCTCCGGCACCTGCGGGTGGGCGAGCATCCGATCGGTCTCGTCGGGTTCCTGCCAGTACATGGCCCACCCGACCGACTGGACCAGCGCCACGAACACGTTCGCTGCGACAGCGGGCAGGGCCGCCGCGACAGCCGCCTCGAGATGAGCGCGCAGGCTGGACGGCAGATGGCTGGACACCGGCATCGGCCAGCCCAGCACATCGGACGAGTCGGAAAGCAATTCGAAGCACAACCGCCGCCCGCGCGGGGCGAGCAGCAGGTCAGTGACGTCGTCGGGCCAGCCCACGGGCGACATTTTAGAAGCGGTTCATGACCGCGCCCGGCAGTCGGCAAACAGGACGCGACCCCGAGTCATTGACCCGTTGTGAACCGCCCACGTAAACTGGCGCCCTATTGATCGTTGCTCAATAGCGTGCCTCGACCAAGGCAGGGAGCCACCAGTGTCCGACTACGACGTGCTGATCATCGGGTCCGGTTTCGGCGGAAGCGTCAGCGCGCTGCGGCTGACCGAAAAGGGTTACCGCGTCGGTATCCTCGAAGCCGGACGGCGTTTCACCAACGACACCCTGCCGAAGACCTCCTGGCGGGTCCGCGACTTCATCTGGGCACCTCGACTCGGCTGCACGGGCATCCAGCGCATCCACCTGCTCAAAGACTGCTTGATCATTGCCGGGGCCGGTGTCGGCGGCGGGTCGTTGAACTACGCGAACACGCTCTATGAGCCTCTGCAACCGTTCTACGACGACCCGCAGTGGGCGCATATCACGGACTGGCGCGAGGAACTGGCCCCGCACTACGAGCAGGCCAAGAAGATGCTCGGCGTCGTCACCAACCCCACGACTACGCCAAGCGACGTGGAGATGCTCCGCCTGGCCGAGCAGTTCAACAAGGCCGCCACCTTCCACCTCACACCGGTCGGGGTGTTCTTCGGTCGCGAGGGCAGGCAAGAGCCTGGTAAGACCGTCCCGGACCCCTACTTCGGCGGGGCCGGGCCGCCGCGCACCGGGTGCATTCAATGCGGCGAGTGCATGACGGGTTGCCGACACGGGGCGAAGAACACCCTCACCACCAACTACCTCGCCCTCGCCGAGAGCGGCGGCGCCGCGGTTCATCCGCTGACTACCGTGACGAACGTGCGCCCGCTCGGTGCTCACGGCGCCGGAGGGTACGCGGTCGAGACCGTCCGAACCGGCAAGTGGTCGACGCGCAAGACCGACCGCACCTTCACCGCGGACCAGGTGATCTTCTCGGCCGGAACCTACAACACCCAGAAACTGCTGCACCATCTGCGTGACACGACGCTGCCCAACATCTCGCCGAGGCTGGGATACCTGACCCGCACCAACTCCGAGGCGATCCTCGGCGTGCGCACACCCAAGCCCAAGCACGACTACACCTCGGGCGTGGCGATCACCTCATCGTGGCACCCGGACGAGAACACGCACATCGAACCAGTGCGTTATGGCAAGGGCAGTAACGCGATGGGTCTGCTGAACACCCTGCTCACCGACGGCGGGACCCGGCGAAACCGTTGGCTGCAGTTCGTGCTGGGCATGGCCCGGCACCCGCTGCAGATTCGGCTGCTTGTGCCCCGCAAGTGGTCCGAACGGGTGATCATCCTGCTGGTCATGCAGTCGCTGAACAACTCCATCACGGTCCGGCGTAGGAAGAGCCACTTCGGCAGGATGACGCTGACCACCGAGCAGGGTGAGGGTCAACCGAACCCCACCTGGATCCCAGCGGCCAACGCCGCTGCGCGGCAACTGGCCGACAACGTCGGCGGCATGGCCGGTGGCACGTGGGGTGACTTGATGAACATCCCGATGACGGCCCACTTCATCGGCGGCTGCGCAATCGGCGACTCCGTCGAGA
>JBHEMN010000114.1:0-7610 GCA_046262575.1 Jatrophihabitantaceae bacterium | reverse complement strand
CCCGTGAGGGGGGCATCTGGTCGCCGCCGGGCCCGAGCGTGGATGCGAGCGGCCGGCTGTTCGTGGCGGTCGGCAACGGGGAAGCCGGGCCCGGTGACCCCTATGACCACAGCGACGCGGTGCTGGCCTTGGACGGGCACGCTCAACTCGTCGACTCGTTCTCACCGACCGGGTGGGCCGCTGACAACGCGAGCGACCTCGACCTCGGATCGCAGGGTCCCTCGCTGGTGGGCAAGTGGGTCTTCATCGCCGGCAAGTCCGGTACCGCGTATGTGCTGCGCGGCGCAGCGCTCGGCGGGATAGGCGGACAGGTCAGCAGCGCCGGTCTGTGCCGGTCCTTCGGCGGCACCGCGGTGGTCGGCGACGTGGTTTACGTCCCGTGTGCCGACGGACTGCGAGCGGTACGCATCGATTCACGCGGCGTGATGCATCCGCTGTGGCGGGCCCCCGGCTCGATCACCGGCTCGCCCGTCGTCGGCGGCGGCCGGGTCTGGGCGCTCGACCCCGAGGCAGGTGTCCTGCACGGCCTTGACCCCCGCACCGGGGCCTCCCTGGAGCACGTGACGGTCGGAGAGGTCACCCGGTTCGCGACGCCCGCGCTGTACGCAAACAAGGTCCTGGTGCCGACGCGGTCCGGTCTGGCGGTCGTCACGACGTCCTGATCCGCCGTAGGCTCGGCGCTCGTGCGCGTCCTCGTCATCGGCTCCGGAGCTCGCGAGCACGCCCTGTGCCTGTGCCTCGCGGCTGATCCAGTCGTTACCGCACTGGTCTGCGCGCCGGGCAACGCGGGTACCGCTGCCCTGGCCGAACAACGCGGCGTGGACGCCCAAAGCGGCGCCGCGGTGGCTGGCCTGGCCAACGACGTCGCTGCCGACCTGGTGGTCATCGGCCCGGAAGCGCCGCTCGTGGCCGGCGTCGCCGATGCGGTGCGAGCCGCCGGCATCGACTGCTTCGGGCCGTCCCGCGAGGCCGCGCAGCTGGAAGGCAGCAAGGCGTTCGCGAAGACTGTCATGCACGCGGCCGGAGTGCCCACGGCTGCGGCGCGGGTGTGTTTCGACGCCGCGCAGGCCGCTGCAGCTCTCGACGAGTTCGGCCCGCCGTACGTGGTCAAGGACGACGGCCTCGCGGCGGGCAAAGGCGTGCTCGTTACCGCCGACCGCGCGCAGGCGCTGGCCCACGCAGTGGCCCGCAAGCGCGTGGTCGTCGAGGAATACCTCGACGGGCCCGAGGTGTCGCTCTTCTGCCTGACCGATGGGGCGGCCGTCGTTGCCCTCGTCCCTGCCCAGGACTTCAAACGCATCGGCGACGGTGACACCGGCCCGAACACCGGCGGTATGGGCGCCTACGCGCCGCTGACTTGGCTGCCAGCTGGGCTCACTGACGACGTGGTGCGCACCGTCGCCCAACCGACGATCGACGAGATGGCACGCCGTGGAACGCCATTCGCCGGGCTGCTCTACATCGGCCTCTCGTTGACCAGCCGAGGTGTGCGGGTCGTGGAGTTCAACGCCCGCTTCGGCGACCCCGAGACGCAGGTCGTGCTCGCGCTGCTCGAAACACCACTTGCGGCATTGCTCCGGGCCGCGGCCACCGGCGGCCTGGCCGCCGAGCGGCCGCTGCAATGGCGCGACGGCTTTGCCGTCACCGTCGTCGTTGCCGCCGCGAACTACCCGGGCACGCCCCGCGTCGGTGACGTGATCACCGGGTCCGAGCAGGTCGGCATCATCCACGCGGGCACCCGACGCCGCGATGACGGGGCGATCGTGTCCTCGGGCGGCCGCGTGCTCTCTGCCACTGCCGTCGGTCCGACGCTGGACTCGGCCCGCATCGCGGCGTATGCCCTCCTCGACCGGGTCGATCTCCCGGGGGGTCAGATCCGCACCGACATCGCTCTGCGTGCGGCACGTGGCGAGATCAGCCTCTGAGCAGTGGGCGCCGCAGCACTCCGATCCCCCTCCGCGGGGCTGGGCTGAGACAATGAGCCGGTGAAACCTGCCGTTCCGAATGTTCTCGCCGGGCGCTACGCCTCCGCGCCGATGACGACGATCTGGTCGCCGGCGCACAAGATCGTGCTCGAGCGCCAGCTGTGGCTGGCGGTCTTGCGCGCTCAAGTCGCGCTTGGCGTCGACGCGCCCGAGGGCGCGATTGAGGCCTACCAGGCTGTCATCGACCGCGGCACGGACGCCGTCGACCTCGACTCGATCGCCGCGCGCGAACGGATCACCCGCCACGACGTGAAGGCCCGCATCGACGAGTTCGCCGAGTTGGCCGGGCACGAGCAGATCCACAAGGGTATGACCAGCCGCGACCTCACCGAGAATGTCGAGCAGCTGCAGGTGCGTTCGTCGCTGGCGCTGATCAGGACGAAGACGCTGGCCGTGCTCATCCGGCTGGCCCGACGTGCGGCCGAGTACGACTCGCTGGTCATGGCCGGGCGAACGCACAACGTCGCAGCGCAGGCCACTACCCTCGGCAAGCGCTTCGCCTCAGCTGCCGACGAGCTGCTCTCGGCGCTGGCCCGGCTCGACGGCCTGCTCGAGCGCTACCCGTTGCGCGGCGTGAAGGGGCCCGTCGGCACGTCGCAGGACATGCTCGATCTGTTCGGGGGCAACGTCGCGAAGCTGGCCGAGCTCGAGGGCCGGGTGGCCGAGCACCTCGGCTTCGCGCACACCCTCACGAGCGTCGGACAAATCTACCCGCGCTCGCTCGACTTCGACGTGGTGTCGGCGCTCGTCCAACTGGCTGCGGCGCCGTCCTCCCTGGCCAATACGATCCGGCTGATGGCGGGCAACGAACTGGTCACCGAAGGTTTCCAGCCGGGCCAGGTGGGCTCCTCTGCCATGCCGCACAAGATGAACAGTCGCTCGGCCGAACGCGTCAACGGCTTCGCGGTGGTCCTGCGCGGATTCGCCTCGATGACCGCCGAGCTAGCCGGCGCTCAATGGAACGAAGGAGACGTGTCGTGCTCTGTGGTGCGCCGCGTCGCGCTGCCTGACGCGTTTTTCGCCATTGACGGTCTGCTCGAGACGACGATGTCGGTCCTGGACGAGTTCGGGGTGTTTCCGGCGCCGATCGAGCGCGAGTTGGACCGCTATCTTCCCTTCCTCGCGACGACCAAGGTGCTCATGGCCGCGGCGCGTGCGGGTGTGGGGCGCGAGGTGGCGCACGCGGTGATCAAGGAGAACGCGGTTGCCGTCGCCGTGGAGATGCGCGAGCGGGGAGCACCGGACAACGACCTGTTCGCACGCTTGGCGCTCGACTCGCGCCTCGGTCTGACGGTTGGCGATCTCGAGGCCCTGCTGTCCGAGCCACTGTCGTTCACCGGGGCGGCGCGCGAGCAGGTGGCGGCGGTCGTCGCGAACGTCGGCCTGGTTGTGGCGTCGGAACCGACGGCGGCGCACTATCGACCTGAGGGGATTCTGTAGCGAGGAGCGTCGATGGCCCCGTTGGGCGAGGTCGAGTTCTTCACCGACGACTGCACCCTGTTCGCGACCGACCAAGAGACGATGGACTTTGGCCCGCGAACAACGCCGCGCGGGGCCAGAGCGCTCGCCGTCGTAGCCGTCATCGCGGTCGCGAGCACCCTAGCGACCAAGCCGCCGGCAAGACACTCCGGTTCGGCCAAGCCGTCGCTGCCGACGTCGGCTCCTCCCGCGGTAGGTCGGATCGGCCCAGCGCTGCGGTGGGTGGGCGGGGCTGCGGACGCGCTCGACGCCGTCATTCACCGCGCCAAGCTCTACGTCTTGCGGGCGGGCTCGATCAGTGTTGTGAACGTAGCGACCAGACGGGTCGAGTCGACGATGCAGCTGGTCGGGAACTACTCCGTTGCGTACCAGTCGGTGGCCCGGCTGCTCTTCGATGCCGATGCCGACCGACTGTGGGTGGTCGCAAAGGGCGAGCACAGCGCGCGGCTGATCGAGATCGAGGCCGCCAGGATGGTGCCTGTCCGCGGTGTGACGGTGCGTTTCGCGGTTCAGGACGCCGCGGCGATGGGCGGTCACCTTTATCTGGCGACGTCGGCCGGCCTGGCGGATCTGGCGCCCGGAGCGGCGGACAGTGCAGTGCTGCCCGGTGTGGCCGGCGCGGTGAGCGCCGTTGCAGCCGATCCCAGGCGGCACCGAATTCTCGCACTCGACACGTCCACGCCGGGGGCCGTCGTGGTCGTGAGTCACGGACAGGCAGCAGCCAGACGGATCTTCGGCAACCTTTTCCAGGGCACGATCGCGGTCGTCGGCGATGAGATCTGGGTCGGCGGCTCGGCCAGTGGCAGCCGCGCGATCATCGCGCGGCTGGACCCCGTGACGCTGGCGGCGGTGCAGACGAGTTCGGTCGCGCTGCGGGTCACCCGGGTGATCGTCTCGCCCGGCGCCCACAGCGTCTGGGTGAGCACCGGCGGGCGGGGACTGTGGTGCGTTGACGCCGACAACGGCGACATCCTCGAACAATGGCCGAGCGCCGCCGCTCCGGTCACGTCGGAGCCAGGTGTCGCCTATACGGTCGACGCCGGGTCGATCGTGCCGCTGATCGAGCAGGGGTGTACCGGCTGAGTTCCATCGTTGTGGCGCCGGAGCCTCTCCACGGCGCACTATCAATGTGAAGCAATCGGGTATCCAGCGATGGGGCTCGGCGGGCTGCTACCACTCGCGGTTCCAGCGGAGGGTTCATCGGAAGAAGGCGCTGTGAGCCGTGATGACGTCGAGTTCCTGGCCGAGGAAGGCCCGGTCGGCGCCGACGACGACATCGTCGAGTTCGGTCGGCGCCGGGTTCCCAGGAGCGTCACGACGCTCGCCGGCCTGGCCGTCGCGTCGGTCATTGTCGCGTCGCTGGCCGCCCAGCGTGATCGCCCCACATCGTCGGCGCACCGTAAGCCGGCGCCGTCGATCACGGCGAGCCGGCCGGCCCAGCTTCCACCTGTGCCCGGCCTCGGGCGACCGCTCCCGCTGCCGACGAGCCCGGTGGTGGACGCTGTGGTTTCTCCCGGTCGCCTTTACACGCTTCAGTTCAGCCAGTTGACGCTCCTGATGGCCGGGGGCCCGCAGCAGGTGAGCCCCGACGGTTTGGACTTCGCCCGCATCGGCGGGGCGGTGCGCCTGGTGCTGGACGTGGCCGCGAACCGGCTCTGGATCGTTGTCGTGAACACGCCCGACGGCGGGATCCTAGAGTTCGAGGCCAGTACCTTGCGCCGGCTCCGGCACGCGAGCTGGGCGCAACCGATCGCGGCAGCGACGACGTTGCACGGGGTGCTGTACTTCTCGACCCCGTCCGGTGTTGCGGCCTTCCCGCCAGGGGCGAAGCAGCCCGCGATCGTTCCCGCGCTGCGCGGGCAAACCGGTGTGATCGTGGCTGACCCGCGGCGTTCGCGCTTGCTCGTGCTCGACTACGCAATGCGTTCCCGGGTGCGTGCGTACGTTCCGGGCAGCGGGCTCAGCGACACGGTGGGCGAGATGTCCTTCGGCAAGGGCACCGTCGTCGTTACCGGCGACGGCGAGATCTGGGCCGGTGGGTTCGGCAACCGGAGGGCCGTCCTGACTCGGCTCGACCCGACCAGCCTGCGGCCCGCCGGGGCGAGTCCGCTGGCATCACGTCTAGGGCCTGGCGCGGTCGTGGTCGCGGCGGGCCAGAGCGACATTTTTGTCCGCAATGGCTCGAGCGGCACCCAGCTGTTCTGTGTGAACGGCGAATCCGGCAGCACCAACCAGCAGTGGAGCGACCTGCCCGGCCGCGTGACCTCGCGAAAGGGTGAGTCTTACGTCGTATCCGGCACCGCGCTGCGGCCGCTGATCACGAGAGCCTGCACTGGTTGAGATGGGCCACCGCGACGAGGTTGAGTTCCTAATCGACGACGGTCGTCCGGTGCCGTGCGACGACGAGGACGTGGTGGACTTCACTCCGGAGCGGATGCCTCGCTGGGTGATCGGGGTGGGGGTGGTCGTCCTTGCTGCTCTAGTCGCCGTGCTCGTGACTCGTCCCCAGCACAAGTCCGCGACCGGCGCAGTACCCGTAGCGGCATCCTCGGCCAACTCGGCGCAACCGACGTCCGGGCTCGGCACGCCGATACCCATCGGCGCGACCGAGCTATCCGTCGACGTCGCGACCTCGGGCCCGATGTTCTTTCTCCAGCCCGGTCACCTCTACCGGGTCAGCGGTGTCGTCACGTCCGCAGTCACGCTGGACGGGGCAGCGTTCGCCAAGCTCGGCACCTCGGCCCGCCTGTTTCGCGACCCCGCCGCGAACCGCATCTGGGCCGTCGCGCTCGACATCCCAGGCGGCGAGATCATCGAATTCGATTCCCGCGACCTGCGTCGGCTGCGCACGATGCCCTCGGTCGAGGCAATCCGGGACGCCGCCGCGCTCAGCGGTCATCTCTATCTCGCGGTCCCGAGCGGTTTGGCTGACGTGGCGCCGGGTGCGGCGGCCCCGACGTTGGTCCCCGGGACGGGCGGTTACCTGGCTTCGCTGGCGGCTGACCCCAAGCGCGCGCGATTGCTCATGCTGGTTTTGAGCGCCGGTGCCTCGATCCGCCAGCTGACTATCGCGGCAGGGGTGGGCCGCACAAGAGTGGCGGTGCCGGTTGGTGGCGGCGCCGTGCGCGTGACGCGGGACGGCACCATCTGGGTGGCGGGTTTCGGGAACGCGACCGCCGGCGCGGTCTTGGTGCGGCTCGACCAGAGGACGCTGCGGCCGGTGGGCGGTAGTCCGCTGGTGTCTGAGCTGGGTGCGGGCGGCTGGATCGAGTCGGCCGGGGACCGCGACATCTGGATCCGCGGTGGCCGCGACGGCGAAGGGTTGTGGTGCATCGACGGCCGTGACGGCAGAGTTTTGCAGCACTGGCCGCGCGTGACGGGCACGGTGACGTCCGGCAAGGGCGAGGCGTTCGCCTCGGCCGACGGCGCCCTCGTGCCGCTTGTCTTGGACCGCTGCGGCGGGTGAGTTCACCAACCAGATGATCAGGGACAGCGGGGAGTGGCAGGCGAGCGACCGGCGAGGCGGTCGGGACGGGCGACACTCCAGTACCCCTTGACGAAGATCTCGTCGTGGGCGATGCCGCGCGTTTCGAGCACCGCCCGCAGCGCCACCATCGAGCGGGTCTCACCCATGAGGTAGGCGTGGCCGGTGCCCGACCGTGGGGCGAGGGCATCGATCGCAGCGGCCAGCAGGGTAGGCGTCCCGATGGCGGCGTTGCCGCGATGTACCCAGCGCACCTGCGCTGAGACCGGCAACGCGAGTTCGTCCGAGGCGTCGCGAACCTCGATCAGGGCCACGGCTGGTTCGGTGGGCGCCAGCGCCTCGCACACGGTGGCGATGGCCGGTAGCGCGCTCTCGTCGCCGGCGAGCAGGTGCCAGTCGGCCGAGGTGAGCACCAGCTTGCCGCGGGGGCCCTGGAATTGGACCGTGTCACCCGGCGCGGCCGTCGCGCCCCAGTTCGAGCCGGGACCTGCACCGTGCAGCAGGACGTCCAGGTCTAACTCGCCCCGTCCAGGGCGCACATGGCGGATTGTGTAACGCCGCTTCACCCGTCGACCGCCGCCCTCCTCCCGCAGGAACAGCTCGACGTCCTGGGCGGGCCGGGTCCGAACGTCGATCATCGAGTCAGCCTGTACCGTCACCCG
>JBHEMN010000113.1:0-21962 GCA_046262575.1 Jatrophihabitantaceae bacterium | reverse complement strand
GCTCCGTCCTATCCGGAACTGGCCAGCGACTTCGAACGCATCTCGACCTACGCCTACGCCGAGGAAGAGGCGTTCCTCGCCACCCTGCGGGCGGGCACAGCCATGTTCGAGAACGCCGTCATCGCCGTCAAGCAGTCCGGTGGCGAGCAGCTCACCGGTGATCGCGCGTTCCAGTTGCACGACACCTACGGCTTCCCGATCGACCTCACTCTGGAAATGGCGGCCGAGCAGGGCATCACCGTCGACGAGGCCGGGTTCCGCCGGCTCATGACCGAGCAGCGGGCGCGGGCCAAGGCCGACGCGCACGCCAAGAGGAGCGCGCACGGCGACCTGTCGGTGTACCGCTCGGCGCGCGAGGCCGGCGTGGTCGAGTTCACCGGATACCGCGAGCTGGTCCGCGAGGCGCGGATCACGGCGATCATCGGCGACAGCGGGCACGTTGCCGGCGCGGGTGAGGGCGACGAGGTGGAGATCGTCCTCGACGCGACCCCGTTTTACGCCGAGGGCGGCGGTCAGCAACCCGACCTGGGGCGCATGACCGTGAGCGCCGCCGGTCGCGACGCGGAACTTCTCGTGCTCGACGTCCAGTCGCCGCTGCCGGGGCTGGTCACCCATCGCGTCGCCGTGCTCTCCGGCGAGGTGCGTCCGGGCGATATCGCGCTCGCCCAGGTGGACGTCAACCGGCGGGCCGCAGTCTCGCGCAGCCACTCGGCCACGCATCTGGTGCACGCCGGTCTGCGCCGCGCGCTGGGCGACACCGCCGCCCAAGCAGGCTCGCTCAACGCGCCCGGCCGGCTGCGTTTCGACTTCAAGACGCCATCGGCCGTCCCGGCAAGTGTTCTCGCCGACCTCGAGGACGAGATCAACGAGGTACTGCTGCGCGACCTCGAAGTGCGGTGGTTCGTCACCGACCAGGCCGAGGCTCGGCGCATCGGGGCTATTGCGATGTTCGGCGAGAAGTACGGTGAGCGGGTTCGCGTCGTCGAGATCGGCGACTATTCCCGCGAGTTGTGCGGCGGCACGCACGTCGCGCGCAGTTCGGTCATCGGGATGGTGAAGTTGCTCGGGGAGGCCTCGATCGGGGCGGGTGTACGGCGGGTGGAGGGGCTCGTGGGCCTGGACGCCTTCCGTTACCTGGCGCGCGAACACGTCCTCGTCCACCAACTCTCGAGCGAATTCAAGGCGCAGCCGGAAGAACTGCCCGAGCGGATCGCGACGGTCCTCGAGCGGCTCAGGAGCGCCGAGCGCGAACTCGAGCGGCTGCGGGCGGTGGCCGTTCTGGCCAGTGCTCACTCACTCGCGGCCACCGTCGAGGACATCGACGGTGTCCAGCTGGTCGCGGCCGAGGCGCCCCCGGGTGTCGGCGGTAACGAGCTGCGTACCTTGGCCCTTGATGTGCGCAGCCGATTGCGTACGGCCGACCCGGCCGTCGTCCTGCTGGCCTCGCCGGTCGATGGCGGTGGTGTCGGCTTCGTGGCCACGGTCAACGGCGCCGCTCAGGCTGCCGGAGTGGCCGCCGCGGACATCATCCTCGCGTTCGCGCCGGTACTGGGCGCGCGTGGCGGTGGCAAGCCCGACCTTGCCCAGGGCGCGGGCGGCGACGCCAGCAAACTGCCCGCCGCCTTCGCCGCCGCGAAGCACCTGCTGCGCGCGCGATGAGCGACGCACGGACCGAAGGGGTATGGCTCGGCGTCGACGTCGGGACGGTGCGGGTAGGGGTCGCCCGCAGCGATCCGCGCGGCGTGCTGGCGACGCCGGTCACCACGCTGGCTCGCGACAGGATCGGCAACCGGGACATCGCCGAGTTGGCTGAGCTGATCGGTGAATACGAGGCAGTCGGCGTGGTGGTCGGGCTACCGCGCACCCTCGCGGACCGAGAAGGGCCATCGGCCCTCCTGGCGCGGGAATACGCCGCCGCGCTGACCGAAGTCATCAGCCCGATTCCCGTGCAACACCTGGACGAACGCCTGACCACGGTGACCGCGCGGCGTAAGCTCCTGCAAGGCACCGTTCGGGGACGGGCCACCCGCACCGTTATCGATCAGGTTGCTGCGGTCGAATTGCTGCAGCAGTGGCTGGACATACGCAGGTCGTGACCTCGACCGCAACGAGAGCGGCACCGGCGCAGACCTCGCCGGTGCCAATGGACGGAGCTTGCTGGCGTGAGGCAACGGGAGCGCGAGTCGCTGACCGAACATGATCTGAACAGCCTGCTCTTCGGGCCCGAAGACGAGGACGGCGGCGCTGGCGGCAGTCCGGCGGTCACCGACGTCATTGCCGCGCGGCCGTCACGACGGATGGACCGCCACGAGCTTGCGCGTCGACGGCGGGTTCGCCGCCGCCGACGCGTCTTCCTGTTGCTTACCGTGCTGGTGGCAATGATGGCGCTGGTCCTGAGCGTCGCGGGTTACCGCATCTATCAGAACCGATACCACCCGAAGGACTACGCGGGCGCGGGCACCGGGACTGTGTCCATCGTCGTGCACGCCGGTGACGTCGCGGCGGATATCGCCGCCACCTTGCACGACAAGGGTGTCGTGGCCAGCGTGCGAGCCTTCACCAACCTCGCATCGCACGACTCGCGAACACAGGGCATTTCCCCGGGTACCTACAAGCTGCGTCAGCACATGTCGGCCAAGAGCGCGCTCTCGCTCCTGCTCGATCCGGCCTCGCGGCTCAACAACCAGGTCGTGGTCTTCGAGGGCGCCACGATCCTCGATGTCAGCGCGCCGCTGGCCCGGGCGCTCGGAGTGAGCCAAGCGACAGTGACGGCGGCCATCGACAACGTCCGAGCGCTCGGCCTGCCCCAGGGGTACGCGTCCGGAGCCCACGCGCCGTCCTCGGTCGAGGGGTTTCTCTACCCGGCCACCTACACCTTCGATCCGGGCACGAAGGTCACCGACGCCCTGCAGCTGATGATCACGCAGTTCACCGAACGGGCACGCTCGACCGGTTTTACCGATGATGCGAAGGCGCGCAAACTCTCGCCGTATCAGGCATTGATCATCGCATCGATCGCGGAGCGGGAGGCCAAGGTGGCGGCTGACTATCCCAAGGTGGCTCGGGTGATCCTCAACCGGCTCGCGGCCCACAAACCCCTTCAGATCGACGCGACAAGCTTCTACGCCGCGAGGCTGAAGCACCTCGATCCGACCAAGGTCGACTACGCGACGATCGATTCGCCCTACAACAGCTACACCCACGCCGGTCTCCCGCCGACGCCGATCGCCAGCCCCGGCGCGCCCGCGATGACGGCGGCCGTGAACCCGGCGGCGGGCAACTGGCTCTACTACGTCAACGGGGACGCCCAGGGCGACCTGTACTTCACCAATAGCGAGGCCGCGTTCGAGAAGGCCGTCCAGAAGTGCAGGGCCAACCACTGGGGCTGCGGGTAGTGGGTGCCCGCGCGGCCGTGCTTGGGCGGCCGATCGCGCACTCCCTCTCCCCGGTCCTGCACCGGGCGGCCTACGCCGCCCTCGGACTGGATTGGGCCTACGACGCGATCGAGTGCGGCGCGAGCGAGTTGGCGGGCGTGCTCGCCGCCCGCGCGGACTGGGCTGGGTTCTCCTGCACGATGCCGCTGAAGCACGCGGTACTGGACGTGGCCGACGAGGTGCGTCCGCTCGCTCGGCTGGTGGGTGCCGCGAACACGCTGCTGCCGGACCCCAACGGCTGGGTCGCGCACAACACGGACGTGGGCGGCGTAGTGGCCGCGCTCGCGGAGCACGCGGTCGTTGCCCAGGACGTGACGTTGCTCGGCGCGGGCGCCACCGCACAGGCCGTGCTGGGCGCCCTGCGCGACCTCGCCGTTGCCGAGTGCCGCGTCCTCGTCCGGGACCGCTCGCGTGCGGTTGGCCTGTTGGCGACCGCTGAGCGGCTGCGCGTACGCGTCGCTCTGGGTGACTTGGATGTCGGCAGTGTCGACCTAGGCGCGCCGCTGGTGGTGTCGACGCTGCCGCCGGGCGCTGCCGACCCGCTTGCCACCGGTCCTTGGGCTGCCGGACAAGTGGTTCTGGACGTCGTGTACGCGCCTTGGCCCACGCCGCTGGCTGCCGCCGCCGCCGCAGCGGGCGGCACCGTGGTGCCCGGCGGGCTGCTGCTGCTGCACCAGGCTGCGCAGCAGGTCGAGCTGATGACCGGCCGCGCGGCGCCGGTCAGCGCGATGCGCACGGCGCTGCGCGGGGCAGCGCCCGGTTGCGGCGTCTGACCCGCCAGCCGAAACTGGGAGCGGCCGGGCAGCTCACCCCGCTGGTTCGAGGCGGATCACGATCGACTTCGACGTAGGTGTGTTGCTGCCCTGCGCCGTCGAGTCCAGCGGCACCAGCACGTTGGCTTCCGGGAAGTACGCCGCCGCGCAGCCACGGGGCGTCGGGTAGTCCACCGCCCGGAACCCGGGAGCCCGCCGTTCCCCGTCGGACCACACGCTGATCAAGTCCACGAGGTCGCCATCACGCAGGCCGCGATCACGCAGGTCGTCGGAGCTCACGAAGACCACCCGGCGGCCACCCTTGACGCCCCGGTAGCGGTCATCCAGGCCGTAGACGGTGGTGTTGAACTGATCGTGCGAGCGCACCGTCTGCAACAGCAGATGCCCCTGCGGCACGATAACCGTGCTGGGCGGGTTGACCGTGAACCGCGCCCGGCCCGTCTCCGTGGGGAACGTGCGGGAGTCGCGCGGACCGTTGGGCAGCAGAAAACCACCCGGGGCCGCTACTCGCTCCTCGAACGCGTGGAACCCTGGTACCACGTGTTCGATGTGCTTGCGGATGACCGAGTAGTCCGCGCCCATCTGCGCCCAGCCGACATCGTCGCCGAACAACGCGTGCCCGAGGCCAGTCACGATCGCCACCTCGCTGCGCAGGTGCTCAGATCCCGGGGCCAGCCTGCCGCGAGATGCGTGCACCGTGCTCATCGAGTCCTCGACGGTGACGAACTGCTCAGCGCCGGCACGCAGGTCGCGCTCCGTTCGCCCGAGGCATGGCAGGATCAGCCCCTCCGTGCCGTGGTGCAGGTGAGAGCGGTTCAGCTTGGTGGCCACGTGCACGGTGAGCACGCAGTTGGCCATGACAGCCGCGGTGAGCGCGGAGTCCGGTGTGGCGGCGACGAAGTTACCGCCGAGCGCGACGAACACGTCGACCTTGCCGTCCCGCATCGCCCGGATCGCGTCGACGGTGTCCACGCCGTGCTCGCGCGGTGGGTCGAAGCCGAACTCATCGCGCAGCTTGTCCAGGAACGCGTCGGGCATCTGTTCCCAGATGCCCATCGTCCGGTCGCCCTGAACGTTGCTGTGCCCGCGAATGGGTGCGGCCCCCGCGCCGGGACGGCCGACGTTGCCGCGCAGCAGCAGGAAGTTGGCGATCTCCCGAATAGTCGCGACGGCATTGCGGTGCTGGGTGAGGCCCATCGCCCAACACACGACGACGCTGTCGGCGGCCGCGACGTCGCTGGCGCAGTCCTCGATCTCCTGTCGCGAGAGGCCGCTCTGCACCTCGAGCGTGGGCCAGTCCAGTGCGCGCCACGCCGCCGCAGCGGCACCGAAACCGTCGCAATACCGGTCGATGAAGTCGCGGTCCAGAACGCTGCCGGGCGTGGCGTCGTCGCGGCGCAGGAGCACCTTGTTCAGCGCCGCGAACAGCGCGAGGTCGCCGTTGACCCGCACGGCGAGGAAGCGGTCGGCCAGCTTGGTTCCGCGGCCGGACAGGCCACGGGGCGTCTGCGGGTTCTTGAAACGGATGAGCCCGGCCTCGGGCAGCGGGTTGACAGCGACGATGCGCGCACCGCGTTTCTTGGCCCGCTCGAGCGCGGTGAGCATCCGCGGGTGGTTGGTGCCCGGATTCTGGCCGACGATCATGATCAGCTCGGCATGCTCGGCAATGTCGTCGAGGGTGACGGTGCCCTTGCCGACCCCGATGGCCTGCGTGAGGGCGGCTCCACTGGATTCGTGGCACATGTTCGAACAGTCAGGCAGATTGTTCGTGCCCAGCCGGCGGGCGAGCAATTGGTAGACGAACGCGGCCTCGTTGCTGGCACGCCCGCTGGTGTAGAACACGGCGCGGTTCGGATCGGGCAGCGCACGCAGCCGTTCGGCGCTCAGCGCCAGTGCTTCGTCCCACCCGATCGGCACGTAGTGCGTCGCGCCGGGCCCCAGATACATCGGTTCGCTCAGCCGGCCGTTGTGCTCGAGCCAGTGGTCGGGCTGGGCCCGCAGTTCGGCGACCGAGTTCGCGGCGAAGAAGTCGGCCCCGACCCGTTTGCGGGTAGCCTCCCAGGCCACGGCCTTCGCGCCGTTCTAGCAGAACTCGGCGGCATGGCGGCGGTCCGGGTCGGGCCACGCGCAGCTGGGGCAGTCGAAGCCGTCCGTGTGGTTCATCTTCAACAGCGTCTGCAGGCTGCGCCTGGGACCCATCTCGGACATTGCGTACTGCATCGAATGCGCGATCGCGCCGATGCCGACCGCTGATCGTTTCGGCTTGCCGACAGTGGGTTGTTCGGGCGGAGGGGCGTCCTCGGGCATAGCCCGACTGTAGGCTCGAAACGATTGCGAGGGCAGAACTGATCATGGCGGTGATGACGACCCGGCGGGCGGTTGTGCGCATGTCGGTGGACGCCGAATCGGCAGCTACGCCTGATGACCTCGTCGTCGAAACGCCGCTCGTGCTCGGCCTGGCGGGCGAGGTGATGGCGACGCTGATGCGTACCCCCGGACACGACCTCGAGCTTGCGGCCGGATGGTTGGTCGTGGAGTCGGGCGTGCGCCGTCCCGACGACATCGTGACGCTGCGGGCCTGCCGGGAAGCCGACACCGACCGCGTGCATGTCGTGCTGCGCGAGGGCATCCGGGCTCCGCGGCCCCGCGCGTTCGTGACCTCGGCCGCGTGCGGCGTCTGCAGCGCCGACGTCCTGGACCTGAGCCCGCTGCGCGAGCATCCGCCGTACGAGGACGGCTGGACCGTGCCCATGGCGGTACTCGCCGGACTGCCCGACACCATGCGCGCCGGGCAGCCCACGTTCGACCGCACGGGCGCGGTGCACGCGGCCGCGCTCGCCACCGTTGCCGGAGAATTGCTGGCCGTGCGCGAGGACGTCGGCCGGCACAACGCCGTGGATAAGGTGATCGGCTGGGCGCTGCTCGACGGGCGACTCCCGGCGACCGGCCATCTGCTCGTGGTCAGCGGACGGGTGTCCTTCGAGATCGTGCAGAAGGCCGTGGCGGCGGGGGTCGCCGGGATTCTCGCCGTGTCGGCGCCCTCGAGCCTGGCCGTCGACCTGGCGCGTGCCTACGATCTGCTGCTCTTGGGGATGGTGCGCGGTGGCCGGCTCAACGTGTATGCAGGCGCGCAGCTGATCCGCTGACGCGTTCCATCCCGGCTGGATTCACTGGGCGCCCCGGGTGGCACCCGATTCGGTCCCGCTTTGCCCCGACTGGGCGCCCCGGGTGGCACCCGATTCGGTCCCGCTTTGCCCCGCCGCCGCACGCGCCACAGCTAATTTCGCGTGCTGCGCCGGGGCAAAGCGGGACCGAGCCGCGGCGAGGTCGGACCAGGTGTCGCAGTCGAGCCCCCACCCACCGCAGTCGGGGACGTCGATCATCGTGGCCGACGAGACCAGGTTGCGCATGGACGCGCCCGCGGTTTGGCCGACGGAGCTCAACGCGCCCACCAGTGCCGCGCGGTGCCACGCCGCGGCGAGGTAGTTCGGCCGGCCGTCCCCGTCGATGAGGGCTGCGCAATCGGAGCGGCGGCTCGCGAGTGCGGCAAGCAGCGCGGGCACGGCCGGCCCGATTGACGGCAGGTCGGCGGCCAGCGTCAGCACCGCGTCGGCGCGGACGTGTGGCACGCCGGCGGCGAGCGCAGCGACCGGCCCGCCGCCCTGCGGATCCTCGCGGCACCACAGCACCGGCCTCGTGACGGTCCGAGCCGGGCCGACCACGACAATCCGCGCGGCGTCGGCCACTGCGGCCAGAACCCGGTCGAGCAGCGACAGGCCGCCGACCCGCAGCCCCGGCTTGTCGGTGCCCCCCAGGCGTGCCGCGCTCCCACCGGACAGCACGATCGCGTCGAACACGAGGTCGAACCTAGCGCGGGGCCGTAGGCTTTCGCTTCGTGTCAGGCGAGGTGATTGGCTCGGTGGCGGGCGCATTCGCCTGCCTGGCGGTGTCGCCCTACCTGGCGCGGCTCACGCTCAGCGTCCCCGATCGCGACGAACCGAGGTGGTGGCGCGGCCGGCCGGCGAGCCGCGCTCGCGTGGGGTGCACCGCGGTCACCGCCTCGGCGCTCGGCGCCTTGGCCGGAGCGTCCGCCGGGGTGAGCGCGCTCTTCCCCGCGTTCGTCGCCCTCGCCATGACGAGCGCGCCACTCGTGGTCATCGATTATGAGCACCACCGCCTGCCCGACCGGCTCGTGCGCAGCTCGGCCGGCGCCGGCGTCGTCCTGCTCACCGTGGCCGCCCTGGTGCGCGAGGACTGGCACCCGCTGCTGCGTGCGATTGAGGGTGCCGCTGCGGTCTTCGCGGTGCTGTTCCTGCTGGCGTTCGCGTCTCCCCGGTCGTTCGGCTTCGGCGACGTGAAGCTGGGCGCCATCCTGGGGCTCTATCTCGGCTGGTTCGGTTGGACCTACGTCTACTTCGGCATCTTCGCGGGCTTCCTGCTCGGCTCGCTCGTCTCGCTCGCCCTGCTCGCGACACGCCGCGCGTCGCTCAAGACAGCTCTCGCCTTCGGCCCGATGCTCGTCGTCGGGGCGCTGCTCGTCCTCGCCCTGCGCAGCACCTCATCACTGGGCGGCACGTCCTAACAGAAACCGGACGTCACCACCAGGTTCGGCATCACGATCACGAGCTTCGGCACCCGGTTCTGAGAGACTTGCCGCGTGTTGCGTTGGATCACTGCGGGTGAGTCGCACGGGCCGGCCCTGGTCGCCGTGCTCGACGGCCTGCCCGCCGGCGTCGAGGTGTGCAGCGCTGACCTGGTCCGCGACCTCGCCCGGCGCCGCCTGGGATACGGGCGCGGCGCGCGGATGAAATTCGAGCAGGACGAGGTAGAGCTGACCGGCGGGGGGCGCCACGGCGTCACGATGGGCGGCCCGGTGGCCGTCCGAATCGCCAACTCCGAGTGGTCCAAATGGGAGACGGTCATGGCCGCCGACCCGGTCGATCCGGTCCTGCTTGCCGCGCAGGCCCGCAACGAGCCGTTGACCCGGCCCCGGCCCGGGCACGCCGACCTGGCCGGGATGCAGAAGTACGACCTCGACGACTCCCGGCCCGTCCTCGAGCGGGCCAGCGCGCGTGAGACGGCCGCCCGGGAGGCGCTCGGGGCGGTAGCCAAGGCCTTCCTGCGTCAAACGACCGACGTCGAAATCCTCAGCCACGTCGTTTCGATCGGGTCAGTCGCGGCGCCTTCGGGAGTCGTGCCCCAGCCCGGGGACGAGGAGGAGGTCGATGCCTCAGAGGTGCGCTGCCTCGACACCGCGGCGAGTGCAGCGATGCTCGCCGAGATCGAGGAGACGAAGAAGGCCGGCGACACCCTCGGCGGCGTGGTCGAGGTGCTTGCCTACGGTCTGCCGCCCGGCCTGGGCAGCTACGCGCAGGGTGACCGGCGCCTGGACGCCCGACTAGCCGCGGCCCTCATGGGCATTCAGGCGATCAAGGGCGTCGAGGTCGGTGACGGTTTCGAGCTCGCCCGCATCCGCGGCTCGCAGGCCCACGACGAGATCGTGCGCGATCCGGCCGGCGCGATCCGGCGCAGCTCCGGGCGCGCGGGGGGCACTGAGGGTGGGATGACAACCGGCGAGGTGCTGCGTGTCCGCGCGGCCATGAAGCCCATCTCGACGGTGCCGCGGGCACTACACACGCTCGACACCGCGACCGGGCAGAACGCCGTCGCCATCAACCAGCGCTCGGACGTGTGCGCGGTTCCCGCGGCCGGCGTCGTCGCCGAGGCCATGGTCGCGCTCGTCCTGGCCGACGCCGTCATCGAGAAGTTCGGCGGCGATTCGGTGGCCGAGACTCGCCGCAACGCGCAGTCCTACCTGGGCCGACTCGACGAGCGTGGGCTGCGATGAATGTTCTCGCGGCACGGGTCCCACCCCCCGAAGTTTCCGGTCGCGGGGACCGCAGATGACACCGAGAGCCGTGCTCGTCGGACTCCCGGGTGCCGGGAAGAGCACGACCGGGCGCCGACTCGCCAAGATCCTCAAGGTGCCGTTCGCCGACTCCGACCGATTGGTCGAGCGCTGGGCGGGGCGCAGCGTTCGGGACTTGTTCGCCGAATCGGGCGAGGATGAGTTCCGCCGGATCGAGGCGGCCACGATCGCGTCAGCACTGTCGCAGTTCGAAGGCGTGCTCGCACTTGGCGGCGGCGCACTGGCCCAGGCGAGCACCCGAAAGGCCCTTGCCGACTCGGGGGTTGCGGTCGTCCTGCTGCGCGCCCCCCTCTCCACTCTCGTCGTCCGGGTCGGTGATGGTCACACCCGCCCGCTACTCGCCGACGATCCCGCTGCTCGGCTCGCGGCCCTGGCCCGAAGCCGTGAGCCGTTCTACCGCGAGGTGGCCACGTTCACGGTCGAAACCGGGCACCGCACGCCCGGCAAGGTCGCCGCTTCGATTGCCGCGCGGCTGTACGAGCGGGCGCGGGCATGACCGGCCGGGAGTCGCGCATCCCGGTAGCCGGCGCCGCCACCTCCTACGACGTGGTGATCGGGCACGGACTCCGCGACGAGGTAGCGCCGCTGCTGGGCCCGGCCACCCGCGCGGCGATCATCCACCCCCCAACGCTCGTCGGCGCCGCTGAAGCTATGCGCGACAATCTCGTGGCGCAGGGTCTGGCCGCGCACCCGATCGAAGTCCCCGACGGCGAGGCAGCCAAGACCCTGCAGGTCGCCGGGCGGTGCTGGCAGGCGCTGGGCCAGGCCGGATTCACCCGCTCCGATGCCATCGTCGGGCTGGGTGGGGGAGCGACGACCGACCTCGCCGGTTGGGTCGCGGCCGCCTGGTTGCGCGGGGTGCGCGTCGTGCACGTGCCGACGACGCTCGTCGGGATGGTCGATGCTGCCGTCGGGGGCAAGACCGGGATCAACACCGACCGCGGCAAGAACCTGGTCGGCGCCTTCCACTCGCCGGCCGGTGTCATCTGCGACCTGGACACCCTCGCGACGCTGCCGCCCGAGGACTACCTGGCCGGCCTGGCCGAGGTCGTGAAGTGCGGCTTCATCGCCGACCCGGCGATCCTCGAGCTCATCGAGCTCGACCCGGCCGCGGCCGGCAAGGCGGGCAGCTCGGTCGAGCGGGAGCTCGTCGAGCGCTCGGTGCGCATCAAGGCACGGGTGGTCGGGATGGACCCGACCGAACAGGGGTTGCGCGAAATACTGAACTACGGGCACACGCTCGGGCACGCCATCGAGCGGGCCGAGCACTACCGGTGGCGCCATGGCGCTGCGATCTCGATCGGACTGGCTTACGCCGCCGCGCTGGCCCGGCTCTTGGGCCGCCTCGATGACGCCACCGCCGACCGGCATCGCAGCGTGCTGGAATCGCTGGGGCTTCCCACCCACTACCGGCGCGACGCCTTCGCCGCGCTGCTGGAGTCGATTCGGGTTGACAAGAAGGCCCGCGGCAACACCATCCGGTTCATCCTGCTCGACGCACTGGCCCGACCGGTCGCCGTCGACGATCCAGACCCGGCGGCGCTCGCCGCCGCCTACTCGGAGGTGTCTGCATGAGACGAGTCCTGGTGCTCAACGGCCCGAACCTGGGCCGGCTGGGGGTGCGGGAACCGGACGTGTACGGAACGGGCACATATGCCGAGTTGGAGGCGCTGTGCGTGGGGGGCGGGTCGGAGCTGAGTCTGGACGTCGAGGTACGTCAGACCGAGCATGAAGGGCAGTTGCTCGACTGGCTGCACGCCGCGGCCGACGAGGCGGTCCCCGTCGTGCTCAACGCCGCGGCGCTCACGCACACTTCTATCGCCCTGGGGGATGCCTGCGCGATGCTGAGCGCGCCCCTCGTCGAGGTGCACATCACCAACGTCTACAAGCGGGAGGGGTTCCGGCACCACAGCTATGTGTCGGCTCACGCGTCGGGTGTGATCGCGGGACTCGGTGTTGAGGGCTATGTGCTGGCGCTGTCCTGGATAGCGGCTCAGCTCGACGCGGCACAGTGACCGGTACTCGCTATTCATTGTATTCCGGTAGACTTCCCAGAGTAGGTCGGGCAGCGCGGCCGCTGATCTCGAGGGAGCCCCGGTATGGACTGGACGCTGGCGGTGGCCGCCCTAGGCATCGGCATTGTGGTAGGCCTGACCGGGATGGGCGGCGGGGCCCTGATGACCCCCATGCTCGTGCTGTTCTTCGGGGTCCCGCCGCTCGCCGCGGTGTCCAGCGACCTGGTGGCCAGCGCGGTGATGAAACCGGTCGGTTCATTCGTGCATCTGCGCAACGGCACGGTGCGCCTGGACCTCGTGCGATGGCTATGCATCGGCTCGGTGCCGGCTGCCTTCGCGGGTGTCCTCGTCGCGCGCGCGCTCGGACACGGCGCGAACATCGAAGATTTGATCCAGAAGGCCCTGGGCGTTGCGCTGGTCATCGCCGCAGCCGGCCTGTTCGTCCGCGCCTACCTGCGACTGGCCGAACGAGCCCGTCGCTTGGACGGCCGGCGGGGGCGGGATCCGACCGGGCCACCGAGCGTGCAGGTCCGCCCGCTGCCCACCGTGCTCGTGGGGACCGTCGGGGGACTGGTGGTCGGCATGACGTCGGTCGGCTCCGGCTCCCTGATCATCATCGCGCTCATGGCGCTGTACCCGACCCTGCGGGCGAGCGAACTTGTGGGCACCGACCTGGTGCAAGCGGTGCCGCTCGTCGCGTCGGGGGCGCTCGGGCACGTGCTGTTCGGGGATTTCACAATGGCGCTGACCGTGTCGCTGCTCGTCGGCTCGATTCCGGGGGCGTGGATCGGTGCGCAGCTCTCGTCGCGGCTACCGGGCGCGTTGATCCGCCGGGCGCTCGCGTTCGTGCTGCTCGCCTCGGCGCTCAAGCTGCTCGGGGCCAGCACGACCGCGACCGTGCTCGTGCTGGGCGGGCTGCTGCTGCTCGCCCCGCCCATCTGGATGGCGCTACGGCGCAGCCATGGCTTGCCGGCGCTCCCCGCTCGGGAGCGGCCGACGGTGGATGTGTAGTGATTCCCAGCACTTGTGGCGCTCGCCGCGAGGCCCGATTGTTCCGACTTTTTAGCGATATGCGGATGTATTGCGCGGCCGAGAACGGCCACCGAACCTTACCAAAAGGTGAAGGAAGCTCAGACCTAACGGAACCCTAACGCAGGCCGAGTTAACCTCGAACGCACGGAGTTCAGTTACCGGATTGCACACGCGATCTGGTCCATGATCGGGGGGGCGATGTGAAGTCTTCGCACGATGCAAGAACTATCTCAGCAGGTGGGCCTCGAAGAGGGGCAAGCTTCACGCTCATCAGCGCCGCGACGGCGGTGGCACTCGGAGCGATGTTGATGCTGTTCGGCCTCACCTCCACGGCCAGCGCCGCGGCACCTGCCGCCCGCTTCGCCGCAGCCCCGGCCGCAGATACGACAACGATCCACCTAAGCAACCCCGGTGAGTTAGGCGGTTGTCCCAGTGGAGGTACGAACCTCGGCGCTACGTTCATTCTGCCGAACCTCCGCCCCGATCAGGGCGCGCCTGCGTCCATTACGGTGACCCTGTCTGACGGGACGACCACCACGGTGCCGATCGACTCGACCAGCTCGAACCAGTCCGCGCACTACACGATCGTCTACGCGTCTCTGAACCTTCCGGCGGGAACCACGGTGACGGATGCTACGGCGGTCGTTCCGTCCAGCTACGCCAACAACGGCGGTAAGTTGGTCCTGTCGCACTGCGAGACGGGGACTCCGTCGTCCTCTTCGGGTTCGTCGTCTTCGGGTTCGTCGTCTTCGGTGGGGGCAATCCACTCGGTCACGCCAGTCGTCACGCCGCACACCTCGGGCTTCGGGGCCGCTGGCGAGTCGACGTCCAATGGCGCAGCCGGTGGTGCCGGTGGCGGCAGCGGTCCGATCCCGAACGGTGTGAACGCGGGCCGGCATGCTGTCTCGAGCACACCCGTGCTGCTCGGTGCTCTGCTGATGCTGGCTGGCGCGGGCGGCCTGCTCATGGCACTGCGGACGCGGACGCGCGCCCACTGATGTGAATCCCGGCCGGCAGTTGATGGTTGCGGCTGCCTGGTTGATGCTGGTCGCAGGAACGTGCGTCACGCTCAACCACGCAGCGGCCTCCACGGGGCCGGCGCAAACGCTGTCGCACGAGGCGCTGCCAGTAGAGGTTGCTGGCAGCGCCTCGGCTGCGACCAGCGGCACCGTGAGCACGCCCGCCACAGCGGCGTCCTCCGCCGCGCCAGTCAAGCGGCCGCGGACGAGCCCCGCCGTCCCACAGGTGGCGCGTGCGCCCGGAATCCCGGTGGCGATCGACATCCCGATTCGCAGCGCGAACCATCCCCATGGTGTGCACGCGAGCGTGGGCGCCCACCCGCTCAACCCGGACGGGTCACTGTTCGTGCCTGCCGACCCGCGGGCGGTCAGCTGGGCTGCGCAGGACGCCCCACCCGGCAGTGCGCGGGGCACGACGATCTTCACCAGCCACATCAACTACGTCATCGATGGGCAGACCGTCCCGGGCGCCTTCGCTGACCTGGCCGATTACGCGACCGGCGCGATCGGCAAGCAGGTGAGCGTTCTGCTCGCCGACGGCCGCCGGTTGCGCTACCGGATCGTCGCGGGTCGGGAGTACCACAAGGACCAACTCGCGGGCGATCCGGCGCTTCGCTCCTCGCTCTACGACCAGCACAAGAGTTACGGGCGCCCGGGGCAGCCCCCGACCGGCCGGCTGCTGCTCGTATCCTGCGGTGGCGCCTTCGACAACAGCTCGGGCGAGTACGAGGACAACGTCTTCCTCTACGCCCTGCCGGTGTGAGTCCGTCGGCAGTGCGGGCCGCTTGATCGCCGCCGGCCGGTGCCCGACAGTCATCTAGACTGCCCAGTCGTGGCGACAACCAACGACCTCAAGAACGGCTTGGTCCTCAACATCGACGGCCAGCTCTGGACCGTCATCGAGTTCCAGCACGTGAAGCCGGGCAAGGGCGGCGCGTTCGTCCGCACGACCCTGAAGAACGTCCGCTCCGGCAAGGTCGTCGACCGCACCTTCAACGCAGGCACCAAGGTCGAGACGGCCACCGTCGACAAGCGGGCGATGACCTACCTATACCGGGAGGGCACCGACTTCGTCTTCATGGACAGCGACACCTACGACCAGGTGCACGTGCCCGCCGTGACAGTGGGGGAGAACGCGAACTACCTGCTCGACAACGCCGAGGTGGTCATCGCGGTGCACGAGGGAACGGCGCTGTTCATCGAGTTGCCCACTAGCGTCGAACTGGTCATCAGGCACACCGACCCGGGTGTGCAGGGCGACCGCTCCACCGGCGGCACGAAGCCGGCCACCCTCGAGACCGGTGCCGAGATCGCAGTCCCGCTCTTTGTCAGCACCGGTGAGAAGGTCAAGGTCGACACCCGCGACGGTCGCTACCTGGGCCGCGTCAACTCCTGACGTGGCTGCCCGAAGCAAGGCCCGCAAGCGGGCCGTGGACGTACTCTACGAGTCCGACGCGCGCGGCATCGGGCCGGCCACGACGCTGGCCGAGCGGGTGGCCCGCGCCGACCCGCCGGTCAACCAGTTCACCGTCGAGCTCGTGCAGGGCGTGCAGGCCAACCTCTACCGCATAGACGAGATCCTGGGCACCTACGCCGAAGGCTGGACGGTTGCGCGCATGCCCGGTGTCGACCGCGCCGTGTTGCGCCTGGGCGTCTATGAGTTGCTGTGGCGCGCGGACGTCCCCGACGCCGTCGTCATCGACGAGGCGGTCGAGCTGGCGAAGTCGCTGTCCACCGACCAATCGCCGCGGTTCGTGAACGGCGTGCTGGCCCGGATCCTGCGCGACCGTCCGCCGGTCGGTGTCGACACCCCCTGACCGGTCCTGCGGCGGCGAGCCTGTGTCACATCGGGTGGCGCGGCGCTGTTAGAGTGAGCGCGATCGACGTCCTTTAAAGGCCCGTCCCGTGAGGCGGACAAGGAGGTCTGCTGTGAACGGTCGTGCCCGCACACCGGCCGAAGCGACGCTTGGCGCACCTGACGTGGCCCGCATTGTCGACCGCATGGCCCACCAGATCATCGAAAACATCGCCAGGAACGGCTTCGACGCGGTTCTGCTCGGCATTCCGACGCGGGGCGTGCCCTTGGCTCACCGCCTGGCCGGCCGCATCAAGGTCTTCGCTGACGTGGTCATCCCGGTCGGATCGGTTGACATCACGCTGTACCGCGATGACCTGCGCCTGCGCGGGGTGCGACCGCTGGGCGAGACCGTCGAGCCCGAGGGCGGCGTCACCGCAAAGACGGTCATCCTCGTCGACGACGTGCTCTTCTCCGGCCGGACGATCCGCGCCGCGCTCGACGCGCTGGCTGACCTTGGTCGGCCGCGCGCGGTGCAGCTCGCGGTGCTCGTCGATCGCGGCCACCGCGAGCTCCCGATCCGGGCCGACTACGTCGGCAAGAACCTGCCGACCGCAGTGCGTGAGAGCGTTCGGGTCTCGCTGGCCGAGACCGACGGCGCCGACGCGGTCAGCGTCACCGAAGCGGTCGACGCGTGATCCGGCACCTGCTCTCGGCAGGGGATCTGAGCCGAGCGGAAGCGATTGCGATCCTCGACACGGCGCAGCAGATGCACGCCATCCAGACCCGCGAGGTGAAGAAGCTGCCGCCTTTGCGGGGCCGGACGATCGTCAACCTGTTCTTCGAGGACTCCACCCGGACGCGCTCCTCCTTCGAGATCGCCGGCAAATGGCTTTCGGCGGACGTGATCAACGTCAGCGCCAAGGGATCGAGCCTCAGCAAGGGTGAGAGCCTGCGCGACACGGTGCTCACCGTTGCTGCCATGGGTGTCGACGCGCTCGTCGTGCGGCACAACGCATCTGGTGCGGTGCAGCGGATCGCGGGGTGGGTCTCCTGCCCGGTCGTCAACGCCGGCGACGGCACACACGAGCACCCCACCCAGGCCCTGCTCGACGCGTTCACACTGCGTGCGCGGCTCGGCGATCTCACCGACCGGCACGTGGTCATCGTCGGCGACATCACGCACAGCCGGGTGGCCCGCTCCAACGTGCTGTTGCTCGCGACGCTCGGCGCCCGAGTGACGCTGGTCGCGCCCCCGACGCTGATGCCGGCCGGGGTCGCGGCCTGGGACTGCACCATCAGCTGGGATCTCGACGCGGTGCTGTCCGGCAAGGCCGCGGGCGACGTCGATGCGTTGATGATGCTGCGCGTACAGCGGGAGCGGATGAACAGCGGATACTTCCCGACCGAGCGCGAGTACGCGATCGGCTACGGGCTGAGCCCGGCCCGACTGGACCTGCTGCCCGAGCTAGCGCCGATCCTGCATCCCGGGCCGATGAACCGCGGCCTGGAGATCTCTTCCCTCGCGGCGGACAGCGCGCGCTCGATGGTGCTCGACCAGGTGCAGTCCGGCGTCGCGGTGCGGATGGCCGTGCTGTACCGGATGCTGGCCGGCGCCGACCAACCCGGGCTCGAAGAGGCTTCGCCGTGAGCGTGCTGTTACGCGGTGTTGCGCCGCTCGGCGGCGCCGTCGTGGACGTGCTGCTCGAGGGCGGCGTCATCGCCGAGATCGGCCGCACTGTCCGCGGGTCCGCTGACGGCGAGGTCATCGACGCCGGTGGCTTGGTGCTGCTGCCTGGATTCGTCGACCTGCACACCCACTTGCGCGAGCCGGGCCGCGAGGACGCCGAGACGATCGCCACCGGATCGGCGGCGGCTGCGCTCGGTGGATTCACCGCCGTGCACGCGATGGCCAACACCGATCCGGTCGCCGACAACGCCGAGATCGTCGAGCAGGTGGCCAGGCTGGGCGTGCTGGCCGGGCTGGTCGACGTGCGCCCGGTCGGCGCCGTATCGAAGGGCCTGGCCGGCGAGAGACTGGCCGAGATCGCGAACATGGCCCGGTCCTGCGCGGCCGTGCGCGTGTTCAGCGACGACGGCAACTGCGTGCACGACGCCCTGCTGATGCGTCGCGCGCTGGAGTACCTCAAACCGTTCGACGCGGTGCTGGCCCAGCACGCGCAGGACCCGCGCCTGGCCGATCACGCCAGCTGCGCGCACGAGGGCGAGGTCTCCGGCCGGCTCGGGCTGCCCGGCTGGCCCGCCGTGGCCGAGGAGAGCATCATCGCCCGCGACGTCATGCTCACCGAGCACACCGGGTCGCGCCTGCATGTCTGCCACGTCTCCACCGCAGGAAGCGTCGAGGTGATCCGCTGGGCGAAGTCCCGGGGGATCGCCGTCACCGCCGAGGTCACGCCACACCACCTGCTGCTGACCTGCGACCTGCTCACCGGCTACGACCCGGTCTACAAGGTGAACCCGCCGCTGCGCCCGGCCGAGGACGTCGCTGCGCTGCGCGCTGGCCTGGCCGACGCCACGATAGACGCGGTGGCAACCGATCATGCCCCACATGCGCCACACGACAAGGACCACGCCTTCGGCGACGCCGCGTTCGGCATGCTGGGGTTGCAGACCGCGCTGGGCGTCGTCGTGCAGGCCATGCTCGGCACCGGGCTGCTCGACTGGGCCGGAGTCGCCGACCGGATGAGCGTGCGCCCCGCGGCCATCGGACGGGTGGCAGGGCACGGCCGCCCGATCGAGGTTGGCGAGCCTGCCAACCTGGTCCTCGTCGACCCGGCCGGTTCATACCTCGTCGACCCCGACACGCTGGCGTCCAAGTCGCGCAACACGCCCTTCGCCGGACGCACCCTGCCGGCCGCAGTAGTGGCGACGTTCCTGCGGGGTCGTCCCACCGTCCTCGACGCGGCGCTGGTGGAGGCCGTGCGGGCATGAACTCCACGGGTGGGCGCGAAGTGAGCACGGCGATTCTGGTTCTCGAGGACGGCCGCACCTTCACCGGCGACGCCTACGGCGCGGTGGGGGAGGCGTTCGGCGAGGCTGTCTTCGCCACCGGGATGACCGGATACCAGGAGACGCTCACGGACCCCTCCTACCACCGCCAGATCGTGGTCCAGACGGCGCCGCACATCGGCAACACGGGCGTGAACGACGAGGACGCCGAGTCGCGCCGCATCTGGGTGGCCGGCTATGTGGTGCGGGACCCGGCCCGCCGACCCTCGAGTTGGCGCTCGCTGCGATCCCTCGAGGATGAGCTCCGGTCCCAGGACGTCGTCGGCATCAGCGGAATCGACACCCGCGCACTCACCAGGCACCTGCGCGAGCGCGGTGCGATGAGATGTGGGGTGTCGAGTACCGACCCGGACCCGCAAGCCCTGCTGCGCAGGGTGATCGGCTCTGCGCACATGGCCGGGGCTGACCTGTCCGCCGAGGTCACCACTGCCGAGCCGTACCGGGTCGACGCGCTCGGGGAGCACCGATTCACGGTGGCGGCACTGGACTACGGCATCAAGACGATGACGCCGCACCGGATGGCCGAACGCGGCATCACCACGCACGTGTTGCCGTCCACGTCCTCGGCCGCAGACGTGCTCGCGACCGGCGCCGACGCGGTATTCCTGGCCAACGGCCCCGGCGACCCCGCGACTGCCGACCTCGCCGTCGAAACGGTGCGTGACCTGCTGCGGCGCGAACTACCGGTCTTCGGCATCTGCTTCGGCAACCAGATTCTGGGCCGCGCGTTCGGCTTCGGCACCTACAAGCTGCGCTACGGCCACCGCGGCATCAACCAGCCGGTGCAGGACCTCGCCACGGGAAAGGTCGAGATCACCGCGCACAATCACGGGTTCGCCGTCGATGCGCCGCTTGAGCGCGTGACCGACACCGAGTTCGGTGCCGTCGAGGTGAGCCACATCTGCCTCAACGACAATGTGGTGGAAGGGTTGACGGCCCGCGACGTCAGGGCGTTCAGCGTCCAGTACCACCCGGAGGCGGCCGCCGGCCCCCACGATGCCGCCTACCTGTTCGACCGTTTCGTCGAACTGCTTGCGCCCCCCCGATCCGGTGCAGCGGCGGACACCCGGCGACCATCGGTGCACCCGATCGAAGGGAAGGGGGCCTAGATGCCCAGGCGCACCGACATCGGCCACATCCTGGTGATCGGGTCGGGACCGATCGTCATCGGCCAGGCTTGCGAGTTCGACTACTCCGGTACGCAGGCCTGCCGGGTACTGCGCGACGAGGGCTTCCGGGTGAGCCTGATCAACTCGAACCCGGCCACGATCATGACTGACCCGGAGTTCGCCGACGCCACCTACATCGAGCCGCTCACAACCGAATTCGTCGAGCGTGTCATTGCGGCAGAAATCCACGCCGGGCACCCGATCGACGCGTTGCTGCCGACGCTCGGCGGGCAGACCGCGCTGAACCTGGCCGTGTCGCTGCACGAGACAGGCGTGCTGGAGCGCTACGGCGTCGAGTTGATCGGCGCCGACATCGAGGCCATCCAGCGCGGCGAGGATCGCCAGCGCTTCAAGCAGATCGTGCGCACCGTCGGTGGTGAGGTGCCCCTGTCGCTGGTCTGCCACACACTTGACGAGGCGGCAGTCTTCGCCGCGACGGTCGGCAATCAGGTGGTCATCCGGCCGTCGTTCACGATGGGCGGCCTCGGCTCAGGCATGGCCCGCAACGCCGGTGAAGTGCGGACCATGGTCGCCCGCGGGCTGGCCGCCAGCCCGATGCACGAGGTGCTCGTCGAGCAGTCCGTGTTCGGCTGGAAGGAGTTCGAGCTCGAACTGATGCGCGACAAGCATGACAATGTCGTTGTCGTCTGCTCGATCGAGAACATCGACCCGATGGGCGTGCATACCGGCGACTCGATCACGGTGGCCCCCGCGATGACGCTCACCGATCGCGAGTACCAGCAGATGCGCGACTTGGGAATCGCGGTATTGCGTGAGGTCGGCGTCGATACCGGCGGCTGCAACATCCAGTTCGCGATCGACCCGAGCACCGGCCGCATGATCGTGATCGAGATGAATCCACGCGTCTCGCGATCCAGTGCGCTGGCCTCGAAGGCCACCGGCTTCCCGATCGCGAAGATCGCCGCCAAGCTCGCGGTGGGCTACACCCTCGACGAGATCCCCAACGACATCACCCGCAAGACCCCGGCCGCGTTCGAGCCGACCCTGGACTACGTAGTCATCAAGGTGCCCCGCTTCGCGTTCGAGAAGTTCCCCGGTGCCGACCCGGTGCTGACCACGCACATGAAGAGCGTCGGCGAGGCGATGGCCATCGGGCGCAACTTCACCGAGGCTCTCGGCAAGGCGCTGCGCTCGATGGAAACCAAGGCCGCAGGTTTCTGGACGGTCCCTGAGGACGGCCTGGCCGTGACCGAATTGCTGGCCCAGGCGGCGATCCCCACCGATGGCCGGCTCTACCTGGCCGAGCGGGCGCTGCGCGCGGGCGCAAGCGTCGATGAGGTGTCGGTGGCGACCGGCATCGACCCGTGGTTCATTGATCAAATAGCCCAGATCGTAGAGTTGCGCGGCGAAGTCGTCGATGCACCGGCCCTGACGCCGACCTTGCTGCGTAAGGCGAAACGGCATGGCATTTCCGACCGTCAGCTCGCCGCATTGCGTCCCGAGTTGGCCGGCGAGGACGGCGTGCGGTTGCTTCGCCTGCGGGCCGGCATTCGGCCGGTGTTCAAGACCGTCGACACCTGCGCCGCCGAGTTCGCCGCGACGACGCCGTACTTCTATTCCTCCTATGACGAGGAGACCGAGGTCGAGCACACCGGAAAGCAGAAGGTGCTCATCCTGGGCAGTGGGCCGAACCGTATCGGCCAGGGCATCGAGTTCGACTACTCGTGCGTGCACGCGGTCATGGCGCTGCGCGAGGCGGGCTACGAGACCGTCATGATCAACTGCAATCCGGAGACGGTCTCGAC
>JBHEMN010000112.1:0-4899 GCA_046262575.1 Jatrophihabitantaceae bacterium | reverse complement strand
AGGCAAGGGTGGGCGCACCCACCTGGTCTCGCCCTTGGTCGCCGCAGCCACCGCCGTGACTGGACACCTCGCCAGCCCGGCAGACCTCTAGGAGGCGGCGTTATGGACCCGTTCACCGTGCATACCGGTACCGCAGTGCCGCTGCGCCGCGGCAACGTCGACACCGACCAAATCATCCCCGCGGTCTATCTCAAACGGGTGACCCGCACCGGCTTCGAGGACGGTCTGTTCAATTCCTGGCGCGCGAATGAGCCGGACTTCGTGCTCAACCAGCCTCAGTACGGCGGTGCGTCGATCCTCGTTGCCGGGCCGGACTTCGGCACCGGATCATCCCGCGAGCACGCAGTGTGGGCGCTGGTCGACTACGGCTTCCGCGCGGTCGTCTCGCCGCGTTTCGCGGACATCTTCCGCGGCAATTCGCTCAAGGCCGGACTGCTGACCGTCGAACTGCCCGAGAAGATCGTGCAGCGGTTGTGGGACGACATCGAAGAGGACCCGGCGACGCGGGTGACGGTCGACCTTGTCGAGCGTCAGGTGCGCTGGACCGGTGAGGTCCACGGCTTCGAACTCGACGGCTATACACGCTGGCGTCTGCTCGAAGGCCTCGACGACATCGACCTGACCCTGCGACACACTGATGCGGTCGCGGCGTATGAATCCACCCGCAAGTCCTGGCTGCCGTCAGTGCCCGCGTTATGAGCACAATCCCTCTGCCTTAAGGGGATTCTCCGCTTCGAGTGGCTGCCGTGACCAACTGAACCGGTGGGCAGCGGGCAAGAAACTCCCCCGACAAGAGGCGGAATGCGTTGTTGTCCGCTTCCGAACGTCCTACGGTGTCGAACGAGGCGACCAACGCGGTCGACGCAGCAAACCCATCTCGGGAGGACCCGTGCCAAACAAGGCTCAATTCATCGAGGCGCTCGCTCAGCGGTTGGACGGTGACCGCAGGCGTGCAGCTGCAGCTCTGGACGCGGTCATCGACACCGTGTACGCCGCAGTGGCCAAGGGTGACGTGGTCAGGCTCACCGGCTTCGGAATCTTCGAGAAGCGCGAGCGGTCCGCGCGCATGGCGCGCAACCCGGCGACGGGTGCCGCAGTGCGCGTGAAGAAGACCTCTGTTCCGGCCTTCCGGGCCGGCGCGCAGTTCAAGGCGATCACGAGCGGCGCGAAGAAGGTGGCCAAGGCTCCGGCCAAGAAGGCCGCGCCCGCGAAGAAGGCGCCCGCGAAGAAGGCGCCCGCGAAGAAGGCGCCCGCGAAGAAGGCGCCGGCCAAGAAGGCTCCGGCCAAGAAGGCCACCCGCTAGGTCGCAGACCCACGGTGAGTGCCCGCGCTGCTCAGGCACCCGTCGTGGTCCGCACGCCCTACTGCGACGCGGCGGCGTAGTAGTCCGCGGCGATGATGTCGCCGTCGACGAGCGACAAGGTCCAGACGGCGCCCTTGCGGGTGTCCGACGGCTCGGTGCCAGGCCCCAGCGCGTCGATCAGGGCCGGGATCGCGGTGCCCTGGCCGCACACCACGGTCACCGTGCCGGGCTTGGCCAACGAGAGCAGGGCTGTCTCGGTGGCCGTCGGGGTCTCGAGGTAGGAATCGTCATCGAATGCGTGATCGATGCGCACGTCGACGCCGAGCGAGCGGGCCAGCGGTTCGACGGTCTGCACGCACCGGACGAGATCGGCGCTGACCACCCGCTGTGGTGCGAAGCAGCGCAGGAACCCGGCCAACCGCTGCGCTTGGCGCGTCCCGGCTGGATCCAAGGGGCGCCGTCGGTCCTCGCCGTACCAGTCACTCCGCTTGCCTGCCTTCGCGTGCCGGACCAGAAGGATCACCGAATCCGGTACGGGCAGCGCCGCGAAGTCGGCGAGTACCGGGCGATCGACGGGGTAGCTCAGCTGCCTGCCCGCGCGCGCCGGGGTGAGCCATTCGACCGCGTCGACCTCTTGCCCCGCGACGAAGTCACCGGTGAGGTAGTGCATCGCCCAATACGCGACGGTCTTGTTCGCTCCGTCGTGGTGATAGTGGACCCGGCCTACGCGGCGGGAGACCGCGACAGCGGCGCCCAGCTCCTCGCCGACCTCACGGACTGCTGCGTCCAGCTCGGACTCACCCTCCTCGAGTTTGCCCTTGGGCAGTGTCCAGTCGTCATAGCGCGGACGGTGGACGAGGGCGACCTCGATGTCGCCGTGGCGCCCGCGCCACACCACGCCGCCGGCGCCCGCGACGCTCGCTGAACTGGGCACTTGCGCCTACTCGCCCCGGTGGGCAAGCCGCTTCATCAGCCGCTCCTGAAGGTCGACCCGGCCCGGGCCGCCCGAGCGTACCCAGCGGCCGTCGGCGTGCAGGTCCCATGCGAGCGTGTCGGCGGCGAACGCCCACTCGAGGCAGTCGTGCAGGTGCTCGCGCGCCTGCGGGTCCGAGACCTCGCACAACACCTCGACCCGACGGTCGAGGTTGCGGTGCATGAGGTCGGCTGACCCGATCCAGTACTCGGGCCGTCCGCCGCCGCCGAAGTAGTACACGCGGGAGTGCTCGAGGAAGCGGCCGAGGATCGAGCGTGTCGTGATGTTCTCGGACAGGCCGGGAACTCCCGCGCGGATGGTGCAGAACGTGCGAACGAGTAGCTGGACCCGCACGCCGGCGATCGACGCTCGGTAGAGCGCATCGATCGTCTGCTCGTCGACGAGGTGGTTGGTCTTGAATTGGACATGTCCCTCGCCGCCGGATCGGACATGCTCGATCTCGCGCTCGATGCGTTCGATGAGCCCGGAGCGGATGCCCTGCGGCGCGACCAGCAGTGAGCGGTACTCGGTCTGGCGCGAGTAGCCGGTGAGCACGTTGAACAGGTCGGTGATATCGGCGCAGATGGCCTCGTCAGCGGTGAACAAGCCGAGGTCCTCGTACAGGCGTGCCGTCTTGGGGTTGTAGTTGCCGGTCCCGACGTGGGCGTAGCGCTTGATCTGGCCGCCCTCGTCCCGCACGACGAGCGCAGTCTTGCAGTGCGTCTTCAGTCCGACCACGCCGTAGACGACGTGGCAGCCCGCGCGCTCCAAGGCCCGGGCCCACTTGATGTTGGCCTGTTCGTCGAAGCGGGCCTGGATCTCGACGAGAGCCACCACCTGCTTGCCTGCCTCGGCGGCATCGATCAGGGCGTCGACGATGGGAGAGTCACCGGAGGTGCGGTAAAGGGTCTGCTTGATGGCCAGCACGTTCGGGTCGGCGGCCGCCTGCTCGATGAAGCGCTGCACGCTGGTCGCGAAGGATTCGTACGGGTGATGGACCAGCACGTCGCCGTCGCGAAGGGTGGCGAACACCGACTTGGGCGTCTCACCCTCGGCGAAGCGGGGGTGCGTGGCGGGGACAAAGGCCCGTTCCTTGAGGGCCGGCCGATCGACGTCGTACACCTGCCACAGCGAGCTGAGATCCAACAGTCCGGGCATGTGCTGGACGTCCTGGCGCTGTACGTCGATTTCGCTGACGAGCAGGTCCAGCACCTCGTCATCGATGTCGTCGGTGACTTCGAGTCGCACCGCGGGGCCGAAGCGGCGGCGGGCGAGTTCGCGCTCCAGGGCCTGGAGCAGGTCCTCGTCGCGATCCTCCTCGACCTCGAAATCGGCGTTGCGGGTGACCCGGAACAGGTGATGCTCGACGACCTCCATGCCGGGGAACAGCATCGGCAGGTGCGCGGCGATGAGGTCTTCAAGAGGCAGGAATTCGGACTCGACGGCGTTCTGTGACACGACGACGAAGCGCGGGACATTGTTCGGGACCTTGACCCGGGCGAAGTGTTGCGTGGCACCGTCGTGGTCGCGCACAAGCACGGCGAGGTTGAGCGAAAGTCCAGAGATGTAGGGGAACGGGTGGGCCGGGTCGACTGCCAGCGGGGTAAGCACCGGGAAGACCTTGGCGCGGAAGTACTCGGCGAGACGGGATTTCTCCTCGTCGTCGAGAGCGTCCCAGCGCCGAATATGGATGCCCTCGGCCTCCAGAGCGGGCGTGACGTCGTCGCGGAAGCAGCGCGCATGCCGCTTGGCCATGTCGCGGGTGCGTTCAGCCAGGGTCGCGAGCACCTCCCTCGGGGACAACCCATCGGTGGAGGTGACTTGAAGACCCATGTCGGCCCGACGCGTGAGGCCCGCGACCCGCACCATGTAGAACTCGTCGAGGTTGCTGGCAAAGATGGCCAGGAACTTGAGCCTTTCCAGCAATGGCTGGTCGGGGTCCTCGGCGAGCGCGAGTACCCGCGCGTTGAACGCGAGCCAGGACAGTTCTCGATTGCTGAAGCGATGGGCCGGCAGGTCGGCACGGGGGTCGACGTGTTCGTCGAGGTCACCGGCGGGCACCAAGTAAGCCGGGTCGATCAGCGGGCCGACGGTGTCGCGCGGGGGCGGGGCGAGTGCGGTCGATGCTGGGGGAGGCCCCGCGGTCGTCCGCTGAACAGTCATGTGCCAATCATGCCGAATCAAGGTGAACAGCGGGTGTCCCGGTGGCCTCGGCAAGCACGGCGCTCGTGGCGGGGCCTACGCCGAGGGCGAGCGCGGCCTGTAGGTCAGCTGCGGTGTCCACGTCGGTGCGCAGGCCAGCGCCGGCGGGGAGCGCAGCAGCCCGGACGGCATGACGGGCCGAGGACCCGGGGCCGAATTCCGGGCTCAGCAGCTGGCCCGGGAGGGCTGTGAGCATCGTGGTGCCGATCCCGTGGCTATCGGGTACGTAGGCCCGTGGATGCTGGGCCGCGAGCCCGAGCGCAGTAGCCAACTCCTGCGGGCGCAACGCGGGCAGGTCGGCGACCAGGGCGGCGACGCCCGCTTCGGGCCATTGGGACGCGGCATGGTCGGCGGCCTCACGCAGCGCTGCGTTGAGTCCGGGCCGCGACTGGACGAAGACCCAGCCGCCCTCGGATGCAGT
>JBHEMN010000111.1:0-16458 GCA_046262575.1 Jatrophihabitantaceae bacterium | reverse complement strand
CTCGACGGTTAGGCCGTCCATATCGTCGCTGCTGGCGGGCCGAGCGGCGAACGCGGCGCGCACGGCCGCGACCCGGCCGGCCTGGTCGACGACCGTCGAGTTGATCTCGCCGGACGAGACGTAGCGGTTGTAGCGCGCGGTCAACTCCACCAACGTGCCGGGCCCCTCACCCAATGCGGCGAGAACGTGCATCGCGGCGAGCATGCCGGTGTCGGCGAACCAGAAGTCGCGGAAGTAGTAATGCGCGGAGTGCTCCCCTCCGAACACGGCGTTGGTGCGCGCCATCTCAGCCTTGATGAACGAGTGCCCGACTCTGGTACGAACCGGTACGCCACCGTTCTCGCGCACCACCTCCGGCACCGAGTGCGAAGTGATCAGATTGTGGATCACCGTCGAACCAGGCGCCTTGGCCAGCTCACGAGCCGCGATGAGCGCCGTGATGGCACTCGGCGAGACCGCGTGGCCGGCCGCGTCCACGACGAAGCAGCGGTCGGCGTCGCCGTCGAAAGCCAACCCGATGTCGGCACCCTCGGCCACCACGGCACGTTGCAGGTCGACGATGTTGCCCGGTTCCATCGGATTGGCTTCGTGGTTGGGAAATGTCCCGTCCAACTCGAAGTACATCTCGACGATGGTCAGCGGCAGCCCAGGCAGGACCGCGTCACCGAGCACGGCTGGCACGGTGTATCCGCCCATCCCGTTACCGGCATCAACCACCACCCGCAGCGGCCGGATGCCGGACAGGTCGACCAGGCCGCGCAGATACTGGGCGTAGGGAGTGAGCAGGTCGACCTGGTCCACGGTCCCGGTGACCTCGGCAGCGGGTAGGCCGGCGTCCAGATAGGCCTGCGCGCGTCGCCCGATCTCGCGCAGGCCGGTGTCCTGTCCGATTGCGACGGCGTGGGGACCGCACAGCTTGATGCCGTTGTACTGGGCTGGGTTGTGGCTGGCGGTGAACATCGCGCCGGCAACCCCCCGGTACCCCGAGGCGAAATACAGCATGTCCGTGGACCCGAGACCTGCTTCGATCACCGACGCCCCGCGGTGCAGGGCACCCTCGGCAAACGCGCGGGCCAGGCCGGGGCCGGTGTCGCGCATGTCGTGTGCGGTGACGATCTGCCTGGCGCCGGTCACGTCGACGAACGCGGCACCCATCGCGCGTGCGATTGGTTCGTCGAGCTGGTCGGGGACGGTGCCGCGCACGTCGTACGCCTTGACGATCGTAGAGAGGTCCACGATGCGCGAGCCTACCCAGGCCGCATCATCGTGGGTCGCTCAGTGCGTGGGCGGAACGACCCGCAGATGACCGCGGCGCCCGGTGGAAATCTCGGCGTCGGCCCCGATGGGCCGGGATGGGTCTACCCGCGCCGCCTCGCGCACAGCGTCCGCCAGGGCCTCGAGGTCATCGGCGTGCGGGATCGGCGCGGGGAATTCGCCCACGTGCCGCATGACCTCCCAGCCCCTGGGCACCGTCAGACCCAACGCGTGCTCCTCGCACAGGTCATAGGAGTGGGGCTCGGCGAAACTGGCCAGCGGCCCGACGACAGCGGTGAGGTCGGAGTACGCGTAAGTCAATGTCGTGACCGCCGACCGGGTGCATCCGGTCCGGGTGCAGCGCCGCACATGTCTCATCTGTTCGCCCGCGAGCGTCGCTCGGTGTTCATTGGTCGCTGCGCAAGCGTCGCTCGGTGCTCACAGACGGCGACATTAGCCCTTCGATGCGGCCGAACCGGGATTCTGGCCGGTTCGGCGCGGGTGGTGTCGCGGGGGCCCGACCCGTCCGGCGGCCACACGGCCTACGCTTCGGACGTGCTCCGAGATCGCCGCCCGCTGCCGCTGAGTCGTCGCCGGCCGCGGCGCGACCGGCGCGGGCGCGGCATGCGCGGTGGACTGGCCCCCCGGGCGATGCCGGTAAGTCGCAGCCGGAGCGAGGTTTTCGACGATCTAGTCCTGGATGCCGTCGACGAACTCGAGGAGCATTGGGCCACCGAACTGGTCGGAGTCGAGTTCGCGGTGGAGGAGGTGCCGCCGCTGGATCGACAGGCGGCTGCGGACTTCGGTCCCGAGATCGTGCTCGACCGCGGCATTCCGCTGGGTCGCCTGTACCGGGGCGGTGCCGCCGAGATTGCCGAGCCGGTCATCGTGCTCTACCGCCGTCCGGTCGAGGCCCGCGCGCTCGAGCGCGAGGACCGCGCCGACCTGGTCTTCATGGTCGTGGCCGAACTGGTGGCCGAACTCCTGGGTCGCGACGTGGACGAGATCGACCCTCCGTAGGTCTTGACTGCCGCGCGGGCCGACCTCGCATGCACCGCACCACTGCGCGCGTATGCCCTGAGCAGCGCGCCTAGCCTGCGCGGCGCTTGAGGCGGCGGCGTTCACGTTCGGACAGGCCGCCCCAGATGCCGAACCGCTCGTCGTGCTCGAGGGCGTACTCGAGGCACTCGCCGCGCACCTCGCAGCCAGTGCAGATTCGCTTTGCTTCCCGCGTAGATCCGCCCTTCTCCGGGAAGAACGCCTCGGGGTCGGTCTGGGCACACAGCGCACGTTCTTGCCAGCTGGCCTCATCGGGCAGCCCGAAGAGCTGCGCAAGGTCATCGTCGGCCACGTTGCTCGTCAATTCCGTCACGGTGCCCTCCTGGACCCAGCTTGGCCGTACCGTTCGAACGACACATATGGAATTACACGCGTGTCGTTCCCAGAAGTCAAGCCGTGACTCTGTTACAGGGCACGGACCGTCGGGATATACGGCCCTTGTGAGATCGAGATGTCGCTGCGGCGACGGCGCCGCACGGCGAACGGTCCATCAACGCGGTGTCGGCTTCGCGCTCGAGGACCCCCGGCTGCTGCGATACGGAGGTTGGGCCCGAGCCACGGGGCAGCGGCGGCGATGCTCGCGCGCTCTGTCAATGGGGCACAGGTACACGACATAGGCTGGCGAGTCATCAGCATTGGTCGAGGAGATTTTCATGTCCATTCCCACCCCTGAGGCCGTTGCCGCCGAGACTGCGGCGATCCTGTCGCGTCTGGGCGTCGGCGACCTGGCTCACGATGGCGACTTGGCCGCCCGCTCGCCGATTACCGGCGGCGAGCTGGCCCGGGTCCACGCACACAGCGCCGACGAGGTTGCCGCGATCGTCGGTCGCGCTCAGCAGGCGTTCCGCGCTTGGCGCACCGTGCCGCCACCGGTGCGCGGGCAGTTGGTGCGCGCGCTCGGCGAGCTGTTGCGCGCCCACAAGGCGGACCTGGGCGCGCTCGTCTCCATCGAGGCCGGCAAGATCCGCTCCGAGGGCCTCGGCGAGGTACAGGAGATGATCGACATCTGTGACCTGGCGGTCGGCTTGTCCCGCCAGCTGTTCGGTCTGACGATCGCCTCCGAGCGACCGGGGCACCGAATGATGGAGCAGTGGCACCCGCTCGGCGTAGTCGGGATCATCAGTGCGTTCAATTTTCCGGTCGCTGTCTGGTCCTGGAATGCTGCGCTCGCCCTCGTCTGTGGCGACGCCGTCGTCTGGAAGCCCTCGGAAAAGACGCTCTTGACTGCGCTGGCGTGTCAAGCGCTCGTCGCCGAGGCGGCCCGCCGCGTCGGCGCGCCGGCGGCGATCTGCTCGCTGGTGCTGGGCACCGCGGCCGCGGGCGAAGCGCTCGTAGACGACCCCCGGGTCGCCCTGATCAGCGCGACGGGTTCGACCCGGATGGGCCGGGCAGTTGCTCCGCGGGTTGCCGCGCGCTTCGGGCGGCTCCTGCTCGAGCTCGGCGGCAACAACGCCGCGATAGTCACCCCGTCGGCCGACCTCGACCTCACCGTGCGCGGCATCGTGTTCTCAGCCGCCGGCACCGCCGGGCAACGTTGCACCACTCTGCGCCGGGTCATCGCCCACTCTGTCATCGCCGACGAACTCGTAGACAAGATCAAAGCGGCCTACGAGACGCTGCCTATCGGCTCGCCGCTCGAGCAGGGCACGCTGGTGGGCCCACTCGTCGACGAGGCTGCCTACGACGGCTACGCGGCCGCCCTGGACAAGGCCCAGGCAGATGGGGGCGAATTGATTGCGGGTGGACAGCGGGTGCTGGAGGCGCAAGCCGCTGACGCCTACTACGTGCAGCCGGCGCTCGTCCGGATGCCCACGCAGAGCGCCATCGTCCGCAGCGAGACATTCGCCCCGATCCTGTACGTGCTCACCTACGACGACTTCGAGGACGCGCTCGCCCTGCACAACGACGTGCCGCAGGGCCTGTCGTCTGCCATCTTCACGCTCGACGTGCGCGAGGCCGAACGCTTCACCGCCGCGGACGGCTCGGACTGTGGCATCGCCAATGTCAACATCGGTCCGTCGGGAGCCGAGATCGGCGGCGCCTTCGGCGGCGAGAAGGAGACCGGCGGCGGGCGCGAGTCCGGCTCGGACGCGTGGAAGGCCTACATGCGCCGTAGCACCAACACGGTCAACTACTCCAGCGACCTGCCCCTGGCCCAGGGTGTCGAGTTCGGCTGAGCAGCTGGCCTGGCGCGCTCGGATGGCTCCTCTCATAGCGCGAACCCGCCGTCATGTCCGAGGCGCCTGCCGAGCGGGCGTTGTCCAACTGAGGCGACTCAGTTGGCGTGGCAGCAGAGCAGGCGCTGGGACGCCGCGCACCTGCCGTTGTGGCCCGTCGTTTAGCTCGGGGACCCAGGCGGGCACAATCTCGCTCAGAAGACTGTCCTTGTTGGGGGTGGCGTGACGGATACCGAACCGCTAATCATCGCGGGCCGGTACCGTCTTGTCACGGCGCTGGCCACCGGCGGGATGGGCGTGGTCTGGAAGGGCTGGGACGAGCGTTTGCAGCGTCCGGTGGCTATCAAGCAGCTTCGGGTGCAGCCCGGTCTCAGCCCGGCCGAAGCAGCCACGGCCCGCGATCGCGCGATGCGCGAGGCACGCAACACCGCTCGGTTGCACCATCCGCACGCCGTGCCCGTCTACGACGTCGTCGAGCAGGACGGCGAGCCTTGCCTGATCATGGAATTCCTGCCCTCGATCAGCCTGCAGGAGGCCATCCGCGAACGGGGGACTCTGCCGCCGGTCGAGGTGGCCCGGATCGGCAGCGAGGTGGCCCAGGCCCTGACCGCCGCCCACGGTGCTGGCATCGTGCATCGCGACGTGAAGCCGGGCAACGTGCTGCTCGCCGAGGACGGCACGAGCAAGCTCACCGACTTCGGAATCTCGCACGCCCTCGGCGATGTCGCCCTTACCCAGACCGGCATGCTCACCGGAACCCCGGCATACCTGGCCCCCGAGGTCGCCCGGGGCCAGCCGGCCAACTTCGCATCCGACGTGTTCTCCCTCGGATCAACGCTGTACACCGCGTCCGAGGGTGTCCCGCCGTTCGGGCAGGACGCCAACGCGATGGCGGTGCTGCATCGAGTGGCCTCCGGCCGGTTGCGCCCACCCGAGCAGGGCGGCCCGCTCACCGCATTGCTGGTGCGGATGCTCACGACCGACCCCGCAGCGCGACCCACGATGACGGAGGTGACCCGCAGCCTCGCTGCGCTGCACGCGCAGACCACCGGCGCGCAAACAGCCAGCGCCGAGGCGGCCAGCCTCCGGACCGCCGAGCTCGACCTGCCGCAGGCACCGTTGCCGCGCACCTTCTTTGATTCAGACACCACGCCCGATGTTCGCCCAGCGCGCGGTCCGGCGCTTCGTGGGCCGCGCCGTCGGGGTGGCCTGACGGCCGCGCTGCTCACGAGCGCAGTGCTGATCGCGGCCCTCGTGGGAGCAATCGTCCTGATCCGCAGTTACAGCGGCTCAACCGGGTCCGACACCTCGAAGCCCCCGATCGCCGGCTCGACGACGCGCGGTACGAGTGCTGCGCTGAAGTCAAGCCAAGCCCGCTCCAGCACCGCCTCATCCGGTCGAACCAGTTCCACTTCCCCAGCCGCGGCTACCGCCGCGCAATTGGCGCAGGCCATCACCGACTACTACCAGGTGGTTCCGGGCAACCTGCAGGAGGGCTGGTCCCGGCTGACGGCGTCCTACCAGCAATACCCGTCCGGCGGGTTTTCCGGCTACCAGGAGTTCTGGAGCCAGTTCACGCGGGCCACGGCCACGAATGTGATCGGCCGAGCCCCGGACACCGTCGAAGCCACCATCACCTACTACAAGAAGAGCGGTGGCACCCCGTCCATGGAGCGCCTCAGGTTCCGCCTGGTCATGAGCGGCGGGATATTGAAGATCAACGACACGCAGCGGGTCTAGGCCAGCAAGGACCTTGCTTCGTGTGCCGCGGTGACACTTACCCCCCCTCGAACCGATGGCGGCCCCGGACCTGTGGTCCGGGGCCGCCATCGGGCGTGAGTCAGTGCTTGAACGCGTCCTTGACCTTCTCGCCTGCGCCCTTCAAGTCGGACTTCGCCTGGTCGGCGCGGCCTTCGTTCTCGGTGTCCCGATCGCCGGTGACCCTGCCGAGACCCTCTTTCGCCTTGCCCGCAACATCCTCAATCTTGTTCTTGGCCTTGTCTTCGCCACTCATCGTGGTACATCCCTTCACTCGGAGTCGAACGGCATGTAAGTACCCCCACCCGCCGCGGCCTAAACCCCGACATCACGTCCGTCAGAGCCCGAGGCGTGCGGCCACCAGGTCGATCCGATCGTCGGACTGGACGGCCGCGACCCGGAAATGCCCGGTCGACACGCTGCCGTAGAACTCGCCGGGTGAGACGACGATGCCGGCGCGCCGGGCCAGGTCTCGGGCAGCCGCCCACGCATCACCGGCGGGGGCGGCGGCCCACAGGTAGAAGGCGCCGGCGGGCAACTCGACCGGGTATCCGGCGGTGCCAAGCAGCTGCTGCAGGCGATGCAACCGGCCGAGGTAGCACGCCCGCTGCGCCTCGACGTGCGCGTCGTCGCCGAGTGCGATCACGGCCGCGGCCTGAACCGGTCCGGGCGGCATCAGCCCGGCGTGCTTGCGCACCTCACGCAAATAGTGGACGAGCTCGGCGTCGCCCGCGTAGAACCCGATCCTGGCCCCGGCGAAGTTGTCGCGCTTGGACAGCGAGTGCACCGCGAGCACGCCGGCCGGACCGCTGCGCAGTATCGTCGTCGCGACGCCCGTCCAGGTGAACTCGGCATAGCACTCATCGGATAGGACGGGCACTGCCCGCGCCCGACCCCACGCGGCCGCGGCCGGCAAGTCCGCCAGCTCGCCGGTCGGGTTACCGGGCGAGTTCACCCAGATGCACAGCGCCCGATCGGCGTCGTTCTCGGCGATGTCCTCGAGTGATCGGTACGCAATGGAACGGCAACCCGCCAGGGTGGCACCCATCGCGTAGGTCGGGTAACTGATCGCGGGGTAGAGCACCGTGTCACGGGAAGGATCGCGCAGCTTCAAGTACTGCGGCGTGGACGCGACGAACTCCTTGCTGCCGATGCACGCGGCCAGCTCGGTGGCCGGGTCGACCGTCGCGCCGAGCCGGCGCGCTAGCCAGTCGGCGGCCGCCGCCCGCAAGGCCAGCGTTCCGATCGAGGGGGGATACCCACGCGCGGTGTCCGCCGCGCACAGCGCAGCGATGACCTCGGGCGGCGCGGGGTCGCAGGGCGTGCCGATCGAAAGGTCGACGGCACCCCCGTCGTGCTCTCGGGCCAGCGCGATCACCTCGCCGAGCCGTTCGTAGGGGTAGGGCGGCGGGACGAAGCCGGTCACGCGAAATCCACGGCCAAGAGCGGACGCAGGGAGACCGCCGGCGCGAACATCATGATTGCTCCAGGTGCTCGTCGAGCAGTTCGGCCAGGTGCACGCTGTGCACGCCGGCGAGCTGCTCGAGCTGGGTGCGGCAGGAAAAGCCGTCGGCGAGAACCACTGCGTCGGGCAAGGCAGCGCGGACGGCCGGCAACAGAGCGGTCTCGGCTATTGCCGCCGACACCTCGTAATGGCCTCGTTCGACGCCGAAGTTTCCCGCGAGCCCGCAGCAGCCGCCGACGGCCTGGACGTCAGCGCCGGCGCGCCCGAGCAGGTCTGCGTCGACCTGCCAACCCATCACAGCGTGCTGATGGCAGTGCGGCTGGGCTAGCACCCGCATGCCGGTCAAGGGCGGCGGCGCCCAGCCCGGCGTCGCGGCGAGCAGTTCGGCGAGGGTCTTCGTGGCCTGGACTGCCTTGGCCGCGCGCCAGTCGTGCGGCAGCAACTCAGCGACGTCGCTGCGCAGCACCGCCGTGCACGACGGCTCCAGCCCCACGATCGCGATGCCCGCGCGCAGGGCGGGTTCGAGCGCGTCGAGTGCGTGCCGCAGCCGCTTGCGGGCGCCGTCAAGCTGTCCGGTGGAGATCCACGTCAGGCCGCAGCAGACGGGCTTGTCGGTCACCTGGACGCAGTACCCCGCGGACTCGAGCACCCGGACCGCCGCCTGCCCGACCTGGGGGTTGAAGTGCTCGGTGAACGTGTCAACCCAGAGCAGCACGGGCGTGCCCGGAATCGACGGGTGCCCGCGCAACCAGGCACGCAAGGTCTGGCGCGCGAACTGCGGCAGCGGCCGCCGGCCGTCGATACCGCCGATCCGTTTCGCCAGCGCGGCCGGTCCAGGGCGCCCCAGCACCGCGTTGGCAATCCGCGGCATCCTCGCGGCCAGGCCGGCCCACCGCGGCAGCCACCCCAATGCGTAGTGCGAGGCCGGGCGCAGCCGTCGCCGGTAACGCTGAAACAGTGCCTCGGCCTTGTAGGTTGCCATGTCGACGCCGGCGGGGCAGTCGGCCGCGCAACCCTTGCACGACAGGCACAGGTCGAGCGCCTGCGCGACCTCCTCGGACTTGAAGCCCTTCACCAGGGACCCGTTCGCCAACTCCTGCAACACCCGGGCGCGACCTCGGGTGGAGTCCTTCTCGTCGCGCGTCGCGAGAAAGGACGGGCACATGACTCCCGCGGATGCGGTGATATCGGCGCGGCACTTGCCCACGCCGACGCAGCGGTGCACCGCGGCGGACAGGTCGCCGCCGTCGTGCGGGTAGGCGAAGCCGAGGCCGGTAACCAGCGGTTTCGCGGCTGGGACGCGCAGGTCGGCATCGATGGGCGCGGGGTCGACGATCACGCCTGGGTTGAGGATGTCTTGCGGATCGAACACGTGCTTGATCGCGGCGAACGTCGCGATCGCCTCCGCCGAGTACATGTACCGGAGCAACTCGCTGCGGGCCCGGCCGTCGCCGTGCTCGCCGGACACCGAACCGCCGTGGCGGCCGACGAGTTGGGCTGCGGCGAGGACGAACTCGCGATACTGCGCGGGCGCGGTGCTCAGCGGAAAGTCGATTCGAGCGTGCACGCACCCGTCGCCGAAGTGCCCATAGGTGAGGGCGTCCAGGCCGTGCTCGCGCATCAACGCCCCGAACTCGCGCAGGTACGTGCCGAGCTGCGCCGGCGGCACGGCCGCGTCCTCCCAACCCGGCCAGGCGGGCGTCCCGGCCGGCGTGCGGCCCCCCAGACCAGCGCCGTCCTCGCGGATGCGCCACAGCGCGCGGGCTGGGGCCCCCGTGAGGACTGCGGAGTCGAGGCAGCCGGCGTCGGCGACCAGCTTCTCGGCGGCGGCCCGCGCCTCGGGTTCGGTGACCCCAACCGTCTCGACGAACAGCCAGCCGTCACCGCGCGGCAGCTCCGGCACGACCACGGACCCGCGCCGCGCCCGGAGCACGCCCACCAGGCGGGCGTCCAGGCCTTCCAGCGCGACCGGGCGGTGCGGCAGCACCGCAGGCACCGCGTCAGCGGCGCTCGGCATGTCGGCGTAGCCGAGCACCGCGAGCGCGACGGCAGGCGGTGACTCGACCAGGCGCACCGTCGCCCCGAGGATCACGGCCAGGGTGCCTTCGGTGCCGACCAGGAACCTGCTCAGGTCGGCGCCGTTCTCGGGCAGCAGGTGCTCCATCGAGTAACCGGACACCTGCCGGGTGAACCGCCCGAACTCGGTGCGGATCACGCCGAGCCGCGCGCTGACGATGCCCTCCAGGGCACCGAGCAGCGCGGACTCCGGTCGGTCTGCGGGCGGGCCGCCGCGTCCATAGCGGCGCGCGGTGAAGCGCAGCCCTGGCGCGGTGAACAGATCGAGGGCCACGACGTTCTCGGCCGTGCGGCCGTAGGCGAGCGCCCGTGATCCGCAGGCGTTGTTGCCGAGCGACCCGCCGATGGTCGCGCGCGCATGGGTGGACGGGTCCGGGCCGTAGCGCAGTCCGTGCGGGGAAGCGGCCAGCGTGATCGAGTCCAGGATGGCACCCGGCTCGACCACCGCGGTACGCGCGTCGGGATCTATCGCGCTCACCCGGTTCAGATGGCGCGAGAAGTCCAGGACGATGCCCGAGCCGACGGCATTGCCCGCGATGGACGTCCCGGCGCCGCGCGCGGTGAACGGCACGCCGTATTCCCTCGCCACGCCCAGGGCGGCCGCTGCCTCGTCGACGTCGCGCGGGAATGCCACTACCGCGGGCACGACCCGGTAGTTGGATGCGTCCGTCGAGTACTCGGCACGCCGCCGGGTGCTGTCGTCGACGTCGCCAAGCCCGGCCCGGCGCAACGCGGCTACCAGCTCGCGCGTTTCGACGGAGATCACCGCACCATCCTCCCCCACGACCCGATGATGATTTCCCCGCTGGTGGCCGGTGGCAGGCAGGTAAACCGGTCACCAGCGGGGAAAACTGGTCGCGGCTCAGTGGGCGTGGGCGAGGTAGCCAGGTGGCGTCACGCCATCGAGGGCAAGGGCAACCGCAGCGCGGGCGGCTACCGGGCCGACCAGGTTGCCGGTGCCGTTGTAACCGCCGATGGCGATGACGCGCTCGGCCACCTGGGCGCAGAGCGGACGGCCGTCGGGCGTGTAACCGGCCGATGCGGCCCAACGGTGGCGCACCCGAACCGGGGCCGCCGCCATCCGCACCGCCAGAGCGTCGAGGTAGCCCTGCACGTCCGCCGTCGGTGCAGCGTCGGTGGTCCATTCCTGCTCGGCGAACAGGTCCCGTCCGCCGCCGACGAACAGCCGCCCGTCCGGAGCCTGCTGCGCGTAGTCGTAGCCCCAGCGCCCGTAAAGCGGGCAGGGCAACCGTGCGGCTGCCATTGGCGCGGTCGCCAGCATCTGCAGCCGCGCGGTGCGGACCAGACCGGCGAGTTGCGGCAGCAGCACCTCCAGGCCCCCGTCCACCGCCACGATGACGATGCCCGCGCTGATGACGCCCCGTTCAGTGCTGACCCGGCCGGGATCGATACCTGCGGCCGGGGTCCGTTCGTGCAGCGCGGCACTGCGTGAAACCGCGGCGGCGAGGCCCAAGGCACGACGGACCGGATTCATCGCCGCGTCATCGGGCAGATAGATGCCGGTGCCCAGCGGTCCGTCGTAGTCCAGTACGGCGAAGCCGTGGGCTCGCAACGCGGCAGCGTGCGCCGCGCAGTCGGCGGTCTCCCGTTCGCGGTCCGCAGCCTCGGCTGCCGACGCCGGCGCACCCGGCAGCCCGGCCAGCCGGATCGAGCCGACTCGATGCACCACCGCGGGTCCGAGCACGGACTCAAGCCGGTCCAGCTCGCGAATCGTGTCGCGGTACAGCTCGACGGCAACCGCGGCGCCCCAGCGGGTGATCGCGTCGTGCAGGAACAGGGCCGGTCCCCCGAGGAGGAAGCCGCCGTTGCGGCCGGCCGCACCCGCCGCCACCCGGCCGGCGTCGATGCCGACGACCGTGAGACCCCGTTGCACCAGTGCGGCCACGGCAGCGAGCCCGGACCCGCCCAGGCCGACCACGCAGGCATCGGTGGTGCGGTCGCCCTCGAGCGGCGGCAGTCCGGGCCAGGATTCGACGGCGCGGTCCACGTCCCAGCCGACGCTCACTACAGCACCTTGGACAGGAACGCCTTCGTGCGCTCGTGCTGCGGGTTGGCGAGGATCTCGCGGGGCTTGCCGTGCTCGACGACCGCTCCGTCATCCATGAAGACCAGCTCGTCGGCGACCTCGCGCGCGAAGCCCATCTCGTGCGTGACGACGATCATCGTCATGCCGCCCTGCGCGAGCTGCTTCATCACGTCCAGCACCTCGCCGACGAGCTCGGGGTCCAGCGCCGAGGTGGGCTCGTCGAAAAGCATCAGCTTCGGGTCCATCGCCAAGGCCCGGGCGATGGCGACCCGCTGCTGCTGGCCACCTGACAACTGCGCCGGGTAAGTTCTCTCCTTCTCGCTCAGGCCGACCTGGGCCAGCAACCGCCGGGCGTTGGCCACCGCCTTGTCCTTCGGCTGCTTCTTCACCCGGATCGGGGCCTCGGTGATGTTGTCCAGTGCCGACATATGCGGAAACAGGTTGAAGTGCTGGAACACCATGCCGATGTCGCGCCGCTGCCTGGCGGCCTCGCGCGGATGCAACTCGTGCAGCTTGTTGCCCCGATCCTCGTAACCGACGAGCACGCCGTCGACGTACAACCGCCCGGCGGAGATCTGTTCGAGGTGGTTGATACAGCGCAGGAACGTCGTCTTGCCCGACCCGGACGGGCCGACAAGGCACATCACCTTGCCGGGCTCGACGGTAAGCTCGATGCCCTTGAGCACGGTGAGCGCACCGAAGTTCTTGTGCACGTTGTCCGCGCGAACCATCGGTTGCCTCGACTTGGCCAGGTCCGCCATCACATCCCGCCCGTCCCGTGCGGGGTGCTGCCCAGCGCCTTGGCCAGCGCCCGCAGCTGCCGTGGCGTCATCGTCCGCGACGAACCCCTGGCGTAGTGACGCTCCAGGAAGTGTTGGCCGACCATCAGCACGCTCGTGATCGCGAGGTACCAGGTCGAGACGACGAGCAGCAGGGGTATCGGCCGGAAGATCACTCCTGCGATGCCGCGCTGGGTCTCGTACAGGTCCATCGTGTAGGGCACCGCGGTCACCAGCGAGGTCGTCTTGAGCATGCTGATCACCTCATTACCCGTGGGCGGGATGATCACCCGCATCGCTTGCGGCAGCACGATGCGCCGCATCGACAGGCCCCACGACATGCCGAGTGCGGTGGCAGCCTCGCTCTGCCCTTCGCCGACCGAACTGATGCCCGCGCGCACGATCTCCGCCATGTACGCGGACTCGTTGAGGCCGAGGCCCAGAGCTGCGAAGAAGAAGGCGGCGTTGAGCGTCTGGATGTCGACATGGGCGAACTGGTGGAGGAACGGGATCCCGAACGCCAGATGCGGGTAGAGCGACGTGAACAGTCCCCAGAAGACGAGTTGGACGTACACCGGGGTGCCCCGGAAGATCCACAGGTAGACCCAAGCGGCAGACCTCAGCACAGGGTTCGGGGACAGCCGCATAACCGCGAGGAGCACGCCGAGCACAACCCCGAGCACCATCGCCCACAACGTGAGCTGCAGGGTGTTCCAGGCGGCTGAGGAGATCCTGGAGTCGAAAAGGTAGGCCCGATAGGTCGACCACTGGTAATTCTCGTTGGTGGCGGCGCCGTAGATAAACAGCGCGATGAGCACCAGGATTACCACCGCGGCAACCCAGCGCCCGGGTCGCCGCAGTGGCACCGCCTTGATCAGCTCCTGGCCGTCCGAGGCCGGGGCAGGCGTGACCATGTCAGCTAGCCTGGTTTGTTGATCTCTGCTGTCTTGATCTCGCCTAACTTCAGGCCCCATTTTTCGCAAATCTGACCGTACGTGCCGTTGTCGATCAGGGACTGCAATGCCTTCTGCATGGCTTGGACGAGTGTGGAGCCCTTGGCCATCGGCCAGCCGTACAGCGATGCCTCCATGATGTCGCCGGCCTGCTGCAACTTGCCGCCGCTCTGCTTGATCGCGTACGCCGTCACCGGGGAGTCGGCCGTCACCGCGTTGGCTTTGCCGAGCACGACGGCGTTCGTGGCGTCATCCTGATTTTCATAGGGCAACACCTTGATGGCCTTCTTGCGCGCGGCCTTGCACGCCTTGTTCTTGGCGGGCAGTTCGTCCTGCTGCTCGGTTGTCGTGGACTGCACAGCCACCGTGAGTCCACAGGCGTTCTTGGGGTCCACCGTCTTGCCCGCCTGTGACGCCCAGAGGATGCCGGCACTGAAGTAGGTCACGAAGTCGACCGTCTTCTCCCGCTCCTTGGTGTCGCTGAACGAGGACATGCCAATGTCGTAGGTACCCGCGGTGATCGCCGGAATGATCTTGGAAAAGTCCGCCTGCCGGTACACGGTGGTCAGGCCGAGAACCTTCGCAGTCGCGTCCATCAGGTCGACGTCGAAGCCGACGACCTTGCCGCCCTGTAGGTACTCGTTGGGCGAGTACGGCACGTTGACCCCGACGATCAGTTTTCCCGCCGACTTGATCTTGGCCGGCAGCAGCGAGGACAGCGAGGTGTCCTTGCTGACGGTGTTCTTGACGGTGCCGGTCGGACCGGTCTTCTCCTTGTTGCTCGCACAGCCGGACAGCCCTAGGGCACCAGCCGCAGCGAGCGCCGTCGCAGCAGTGAACACACGGGAACGCTGGAACACGGGATACCTCCTAGGCGAGCCCTGACGGGCACACCATAGCCACGTGACCGGTGCCGGGACAGAGTTTGTCCACCACTGTCGGCTATCTGAGACCTTCCGCCGCCTAGGCCAGCGCGAGTTGACGCTTGCCGAGTACCACGATGCCGCCATCGGAGACGTGGTAGCGCTCACGGTCCAGGTCGGGCTCGACGCCGATGTGCGCGCCCTCGGGCACCACCACGTCCTTGTCGAGGATGGCCCGGCGAACCACGGCGCCACGGCCGATCTGCACGCCGTCCATGAGCACCGAACCTTCGACGTACGCGCCGGCATGCAGCCGAACGTTGGACGAGATCACGCTGTGCCTCGCCGTCGCACCGGCGATGATCGTGCCCGCACCGACAATCGACTCCTGCGCGGTGCCGCCCTCGATGAACTTGGCCGGGGGCAGGTGCGGGTGGTGGGTGTAGATGGGCCACTGCTGGTTGTAGAGGTTGAAGATCGGATGCACGGCCACCAAGTCCGACTGCGCGTCGTAGTACGCGTCGAGCGTCCCGACGTCGCGCCAGTAGCCGTGATCGCGCTCCTCGGCGCCGGGTACGTCGTTGTCGGCGAAGTCGTACACGAACGCGCTGCCTTGCTTCACCATCATCGGCATGATGCTGGAGCCCATGTCATGCTCGGAGCCCTCGTCCTCGGCGTCCAACCTGAGTACCTCGAGCAGGGCGTCGGTGCTGAAGACGTAGTTGCCCATCGAGGCGTAGCTCTCGTCCGGGCTGTCGGGCAATGCCGGCGGCTCGGACGGCTTCTCCAGGAAGTCCACGACCCGCTTGGCCGGATCGCTGTCGATCACACCGAAGGCACTGGCTTGCGCGCGGGGGACGCGGATCCCGGCAACGGTGACACCCGCTCCGGACTCGATGTGCTGGGCCACCATCTGGCGCGGATCCATCCGGTACACGTGATCGGCCCCGAACACCACGATGAAGTCGGGCTTGTCGTCGTAGATGAGGTTGGAAGACTGCAAGATCGCGTCTGCGCTGCCCGTGTACCAGCGCGGGCCGAGACGCTGCTGCGCGGGCACCGGGGTGATGTAGTTTCCGATCGCCGTCGACATGCGCCAGGTCTGGGTGATGTGCCGATCGAGCGAGTGCGACTTGTATTGGGTGAGCACGCAGATGCGCAGGTATCCGGCGTTGACGAGGTTCGACAACACGAAGTCGATCAGTCGGTAGTTGCCGCCGAAGGGCACGGCCGGCTTGGCGCGGTCCGCAGTCAGGGGAAACAGGCGTTTACCCTCGCCGCCAGCGAGAACCATGCCGAGCACGCGGAGTTCCCGAGCCATGACCCAAGCCTAGTCGGCAATCCCACGGCGCAACGCTCACGTTGTGCGGGCTAGGGTCGCTGCCATGCGCGTCGCCGTGCTGAGTCGAGAGTACCCCCCCGAGGTATACGGCGGGGCGGGCGTACACGTCGAGTTCCTGGTCCGCGAGCTGCGCCGGATCGTCGACGTCGATGTGCATTGCTTCGGCGGCGATCGGCCCGAGGCAGGGGTGCGGGCATACTCGCCGCCGGTCGAATTGCTTTCGACGAACGATGCCCTGCAGACGCTCGGCGTCGATCTCCAGATCGCGGCCGCGCTCGCAGGGGCAGACGTGCTGCACTCCCACACCTGGTACGCGAGCCTGGCCGGCGTCCTCGGCGCGCAGCTGCACGGCGTGCCGCACGTGCTCACCGCCCACTCGCTCGAGCCCCAGCGCCCGTGGAAGGCAGAGCAGCTCGGCGGCGGCTACCGGGTCTCGTCGTGGGCCGAGCGCCAGGCCTACGAGAGCGCAGCTGCCATCATCGCGGTCTCCTACGGCATGCGCGCCGACGTGCTTGGCGCTTATCCCTTCGTGGACCCGGCGAGGGTGCATGTCATCCACAACGGGATCGACACTCGCATGTACTCGCCGGCGTCATCGCAGGAGGTGCTGCGCGAATACGGCATCGACCCTGACCGACCGTTCGCGATCTTCGTAGGACGCATCACCCGCCAGAAGGGGCTCGGG
>JBHEMN010000110.1:0-22681 GCA_046262575.1 Jatrophihabitantaceae bacterium | reverse complement strand
TTCGCACCGCGACGTTCTGATCACGCGCTGCCCGGATTGAAGGCCCAGATCAAGCCGGCCACGGTGGCCGGATCGGCGCCGAGCGCGCGCCGGCTGAACACGACCAGCTGTTCGCCGGCGTCGATCTCAAGGGTGACGCTGCGCAGGCCCAGTCGCTCACGGGCATCCGCGCGCACCGCCTCGATGTCCGACCAGGCCAGCCGGGTCCGCGTCAGGGGAGTACGGATCAGCAGGCCGTTTGCGCCGGCCGTGAGGCGTGGCCAGAAGACGAGGTCGGTCAGGGCGTATCCCAGCAGGACCAACGCGGCTGCGCCGAGCAGTACCCGGCCCGGCGGATCCGAGGACAGCGCGGCGGCCGCCGCCGCCACCAGCGCGAGAGCGCCGATCACCGCGCTCAGCCGGCGATCAGGACCGAAGCGGCATGTGGGGGCCTGGGCGCCCACCGGGCTGCCGCGATCTTGGTTGTCCACAGGGTTGTCCACAGCTGGGGACTACTTACAACGGTGTAATCACAGTCGCGGCTGGTGAGTTCATCGCCAGCGGACCGCCATGACCAGGCCGACGAGCATGATCCCGAAACCCACCGCGAAGTTCCATCCCGTGATGTCCTTCATGATCGGGATGTCCTGGCCCGCGAGGTAGTAGACGACGAGATAGGCCAGGCCGATGACCAGTACGACCGCCATGACGATCGGGTACCAAGCCGGGCTCGGCGCCAGCGCCTTACCGGTCGTGCCGAGCGACTGGGCTCGCGCCGGGGCATCGCTCTTCTTGCGGACCTTTGACTTGGGCACGTCGGATCTCCTGCTGTTGCGCCGCTCGGGACGCGCCCGGACGGGAAGCCGGTCGGTGGCCACCAGCAGCTAGCGTAGACGCCACACGTCACTACCGTTGCCGGCCGGCCCCGACGTGCTGAGGATCGACGACGCAGAAGGGTGGCCCGTGCGCAACGCGATTCGTCAATGGCGGTCCGGGCTGCTCGGGGTGGGGCGCGCATCGGCCTGGCGGATGCTGGTCCCCGTCGTGTGCCTGTTCGCCGGCATGGGCTTCGCTGCGAGCCACCGCGATGCCCGTGGCACCGAACTGCGGTCGCCGGTGACCGCGAACCTGAGGGATTTCGTGCGCGCCGCCGAAGCCCAGGTCAAGAACGCCGACCGCAACGTGGCCCAGCTCCAGGCCCAGGTCACGGCCGCAACGCGTGAGGCAGGGCGAGCCGACTCCGCCGTCGCAGCGGCCCAGGCCAAGGTCGGCCCCGCGCTGGCGCCCGGCGGCCTGACAGCGCTGCGCGGGCCGGGGATTGTGGTCATCCTCAACGATGCCACGGCGGTGCCATCCGACATCAAGGTCGACCCCAACCAGCTCGTCGTGCACCAGGCGGACCTGCAGGCGGTCGAGAACTCGCTCTGGGCCGGCGGCGCCGAGGCGATGACGATCGCGGGGCAGCGGGTGATAGCGACCAGTGCCGTGCGATGCGTCGGCAACACCCTGCTGTTGAACGGTGAGGTGTACTCCCCGCCGTTTCGAGTTGCAGCAATCGGTCCGTACCAGAGAATGGTGAGTGTGCTCGACAAATCGCCAGGCGTAGCCTTGTTCAAAGAAGCGGCGGGATACTACGGCCTCGGATATACCGTCGAGTCGCAGGACCAGCTCGATCTGCCCCCTTATCGAGGGCCGATCGGGCTCACTTATGCAAAGGCGGTACCGAAGTGAGCGACGAGCCCGGCGACACGATCGTCGCCGACCCCCTCCGCCGGCGGGCCGCGCACGCCGCGAAGCGGATGAGCCCCGGCGACCGGGTTCGCCTCGTCGTGCGTGGGGTCGGCCAGACGTTCATCACCGCGGGACTGGTTGTCTTACTCTTCGTCGTCTACCAGGTTTATGTCACCAACCTGTTCGCCCACCGCGAGCAGGTCAAGGTGCACAACGCACTCGAGAAGCAATGGGCGCAGGGCAAGGATCCACTGCCGCTGCCAGGCAGTGACAACACCTCCATCCCGCTCGGTGAGGGACTCGCGAACCTTTACATCCCGCGCTTCGGGAAGGACTTCGCCTTCACGATCGTCGAAGGCACCGACGACGCGTCGCTGGAGAAGGGGCCCGGACACTACACCGGCACCGCGCTGCCCGCCGCAACCGGCAACTTCGCAGTGGCCGGACACCGCGTCGGCAAGGGTGAGCCGTTCCTGAACCTCGACCGGCTCAAGTCGGGCGACACGATCATCATTGAGACGAAGGCGAAATGGTACGTGTACCGGGTCAAGGGCGTGCCGGGCGACATCGAGTCCACCGTGCCCGACGGCATCGCCGGGCGCGAGATCGTCTCGCCGGATGACGGCGGTGCCATCAGCCCGGTGCCCAACAGTCCGGGCAAGGCGCCGACCGAGAAGCTGATGACGATGACTACCTGCCATCCGAAGTTCACCGCAACCCAGCGGATGATCGTGCACGCGGTGCTCGACCCGAAGCTGACAGTCGCTCGATCGGGTCAAGGCATGCCGTCCTCGATCCAGGCGCTCTACGACAAGGTGTCCGGCTGATGTACGTCTGGATCTGGCGGCACCTGCCCGGGATGCTCGCGCTCAAGCTGCTGCAAGTACTGCTGCTCGTCGCGGCGGTAAGCGCACTGCTGCTGTTCGTCGTCTTTCCGTGGATCGAGCCGTACCTGCCGATAAACCAGGTCACGGTGAACCACAAGTAGTGACCCGCATCCTCGTCATCGACAACTACGACAGCTTCGTCTACAACCTGGTGCAGTACCTGGGCCAACTCGGGGCGGAGGTTCTCGTCCGGCGCAACGACGCAGTCGGCCCGGGCGAACTGGACGACTTCGGTGTCGACGGCGTCCTCATCTCGCCCGGCCCGGGGACGCCCCAGCAGGCCGGCAACGCGATGGCACTCGTCGCGGGCTGCGCTGAGCGGGCCCTGCCGCTGTTCGGGGTCTGTCTCGGCCACCAGGCGATCGGCGCGGTCTTCGGGGCGCCGATCGTGCGCGCACCGGAACTGCTGCACGGCAAGACGAGCGAGATAGCGCACGACGGCACGGGAGTCCTGGCGGGACTACCGTCACCGTTCACCGCAACGCGCTATCACTCGCTCGCCATCGAGGAGTCGGCGCTCGCCCCGGAGATCGTGGTGACGGGCTATGCCGCATCGGGCGTGGTAATGGCGCTGCGGCACGCCGCGCTGCCCATCGACGGGGTGCAATTCCATCCCGAGTCGGTCCTCACCCAGGGCGGACACCGGATCGTCGCGAACTGGCTGGTGCGATGCGGCGCGACGCCCGACTGGCACCAGGTCGATGAGCTCGGTGCCGACGTCGATGCCCTGCGAGCCACCGCCTTCGCCGGCGTGTGAGGCATCCAGCCGAGGTCGCAGCTGCTCCAGGGGGAGGTCTTTCGCGACGCGGGAGAATGGGAGGTAGGATTTGGCCAGGAACGACCCGACGCCGGTGGCATCGGGTCCATCTTGTCGTCACCGCTCACGGGGGCAGCGGGTGGAGCCCTCGAGGAGGTCGTGGCCATGATGGAGCCGGACGAGGTCAATGCCGTGGAGCAACTCGCGACCGAACTACCTGGCAAACGGGAATGGTGGGTGACCGCCGAGGAGCGAGACCGCATCGCCCAGGGGCGTGACGACCGCGCCGACCGCGAAGACCAGGTCGCGACCGAGCGCGATGCCGCTGCACATCAGCGTGACCGCAAAGCGAGCGCGCGCGAAGACGACGCGACCCAGATGGCCGTCGCAGCTCACCAACGACTGCGCGCGGACGAGGCCGCTGATGCCCAACGTTGGGTTGAGGCAATGCCACCCGCCGAGACCCCCGGCGCTGACGACGCTCCGGAGGTTCAAGCCGCAGAAGTCGAGCGAGAGGGCCGCGTTGCGGACCTGGTTCATGCCGCGATCGTCCGCGACGAGGCGCGCGAGGACCTGCGGGAGATTGCGCAGCACGTCGCCGCTGCGGCTGGTGACCGGCAGATCGCCGCAGACGATCGAGCCGCCGCCGCAGCCGACCGAAGCTCTGCCCGCGCCGACCGCGATAGCGCCTCCACCGGTCGGCAGCTTGCGGCGATCGACCGCGCACCGGATGCACCGGCCGATTGAGCCGTTCTGCCCAACGGCGCGCTCGCTCAGACGCGGCGACCGGCCTGCCAGACCTGGGCAACGAGGGGCACGCCGGGGCGGTAGGCAAGGTGGACGTAGCTCGGTGCGTCGAGCACGACCAGGTCGGCCCGCATGCCGGGCGCTATCCGGCCGATGTCCTTGCGGTGTAGGGCTCTTGCGCCAGTCGCCGTCGCAGCGCGCAGAGCCTCGGCCGGGGTCATGCCCATGCCGCACACTGCCAGTGCGATGGCCAGTGGCATAGACGTCGAATAGGCCGAGCCGGGGTTGCAGTCGGTAGCCAGGGCCGTGCGCACCCCCGCGTCGAGCAGGCGGCGAGCGTCGGCGAAGGGCGAGCGCGTCGAGAACTCAGCGAGGGGCAGCAGCGTGGCCACCGTGTCTGAGGCCGCGAGCGCGTCGACGTCCTCGCCGCACAGGTGGGTGCAGTGATCGACACTTGCTGCGCCGAGTTCGGCGGCGAGCTGGACTGCGCCGCTGACCTCGAGCTGCCCGGCGTGCACCCGTGCCCCCAGTCCCGCGGCCATGCCGGCAGCCAGGACGACCCGAGCCTCGTCGACGTCGAAGGCGCCACGCTCGCAGAAGACGTCCACCCAGCGGGCATGCGGCGCGCAGGCGGCGAGCATCGGTCCGGTGAGCAGGGCGAGATAGGCGCCGCGATCGATGTCCGGCGGCACGACATGTGCGCCCAGGAAGGTCGTTTCGTCGGTAAATTCGCGGGCCAGGCGCAGTGAACGTTGCTCGGTGCCCACGTCGAGTCCGTAGCCGGACTTGCACTCGAAAGTGGTTACGCCCGCGCGCAGCAATTCGCCGGTGAGTCGGACGAGGTTGGCGCGCAGCTCAACGTCTGAAGCCGCCCGAGTGGCTGCGACGGTGGTGCGGATTCCACCTGCCGCGTAGGGCTTTCCGGCCATCCGGGCCTCGAACTCGGCGGCGCGGTCGCCGGCGAAGACGAGGTGGGTGTGGGAGTCGACAAAGCCCGGAACTACGGCGCGTCCACCCAGGTCAAGCTGATCGTCGGCCTCGGGCACGGACGCGGCCGGTCCGACCCAGGCGATCTGCTCGCCGGCGATCACGACGGCTGCGTCGGGGATCTCGCCCAGCGCGTCGTCCTGCGTCGCGAGCAAACCGATCCCGATCAACGCTGTCGCCGACGTCGTCACCCCTGCGCTACCTTGGCCGCCGCCTTCATCTCTCGCTTGTGGGCGCGCACGGCGCGCAACGACGCGGCATCGACCACGTCGGCGACAGAGTTCAACGAGCCCGCGACGCCGTATTCTCCGGCGGCCTCGCGCCAGCCGGGCGGGCGCACCCCGAACTGTTTGCCCAGTAGGGCCGTAAAGATCTTCGCCTTCTGGACGCCGAAGCCAGGCAGCTCGGCAATCCGAGCGACGAGATCGCTGCCGGAGGTGGCTGTGGTCCACACCGCGGCAGCGTCGCCGGCAAAATGTTCGACGAGCACCCGAGCGAGCGCCTGCACCCGCTTGGCCATGGCCGCGGGGAAGCGGTGCAGTGCCGGCGGCTGGCGGAACAGCTGCTCGAACGCGTCGGCGTCGTATTCGGCGATGGTCCGAGCGTCGAGTGGCACCCCGAGCCGCTCGCGCAGGACTTCGGGGGACGTGAACGCCTTCTCCATCGGGATCTGCTGGTCAAGCAGCATGCCGATCAGCAACGCGAGGGGATCGCGTGCCAGCCGCTCGTTGGCCGCGTCGGTCGTCGCGAGGTGCATGGCCTGATTGTGGCCTACCAGTTGCGGACACCGTAGGTGGTACCGACGAATTGACCCAGTCTGCGCCAGCCCGTCCAGCGGAGACGAGACTGCTCAGGTGCCTATTCGCGTGGTGGTCGGGGCGGCGATTGTGCGCGATGGCCGGCTGCTCGCGGCCCGTCGTAGCTCGCCCGCAGAACTGGCTGGCGGGTGGGAGTTCCCCGGCGGCAAGGTCGAGGGGGACGAGTCGGAACCGGCCGCGCTGATGCGGGAATGTCGCGAGGAGCTCGGCGTCGAGGTCATGGTGGGCAGATTGCTCGCTACCGCGTCGCTGGCGCCGGGATGGGTGCTGCACGTCTACCTCGCCGCGGTGCGCTCCGGCAGGCCGCAGGCGTTGCAGGACCACGACGAGCTGCGCTGGCTGGCCGCCGACGAGCTCGACTCAGTCGCCTGGCTGGCCGCGGAACAGCCCGCCCTGGCCGCCGTCGCGGCGCTGCTCACCGGATGAATCCGCCCAGGGCCGCCGTGGCGAAGTACTTGATAGCAGCACGCGCTCCGCGGGCTCCCGCGCGGAAGGCCGGCAAATGCAGACGATCCATTTCGATAGTCACGGGACTGCCTGCGAGGCGTGGCGGTTGCCGGCCGAGAGCGACGAGCTGACCTCGAGCCGCGGGCGTCCCTGCGTGGTGATGGCACACGGCTTCGGATGCACCCGCGACGCCGGTTTGCTGCCGTTTGCCGAGCAATTCGCAGCGGCCGGCGCGGAAGTGATCGTGTTCGACTACCGGGGCTACGGCACGTCCGACGGCGCGCCGCGTCAGGACGTCAACCACCGTAAGCATCGTCAGGACTACCACGCGGCGGTCGCGTCCGCCCGCTCGCTGCCGGGGGTGGATCCAGCCAGGATCGTCCTGTGGGGCACCTCGTACTCGGGTGGCCACGTTGTCGCGGTGGCCGCGCGCGACCGCCGCGTCGCGGCCGTCATATCACAAGGCGCTGCGATGGACGGACTTGCCGTATTGCGGGGGCCAAGGTCCGCTGGGCGCAAGCCCACGGCCGCGTCGAAGGCCAAAGCCCGCGCGCTGCTCGCAGCGGTCGTTCGCGATGTCGGCCGGGCCCTGACGGCCCGGGCGCCAGTGACGGTGCCGGTCTTCGCAGCGCCCGGCTCGCTCGCGTTGATCTCCATACCCGGTGGGGCGGCGAACATTAGCGAGATCCTCGGCCCGACCTGGCGCAACGAGATGTGCGCCCGCGGTGTCCTGCGGATCCCAGCGAACCGACCGGTGACCGCGGCCGGAAAGCTGACCTGCCCGATCATGCTGGTGGTAGCCGAACGCGACGAGATCGCGCCGGCCGAATCGGTGCGAGAGGTCGCTCGCCGCGCGGGCGTCCGGGCACAGGTCGAGAGCTTCGACTGCGGGCACTTCGACATCTACGCCGGCGCGGTGTTCGAGAAGTCGGTGGCCGCCCAGGTCGACTTCCTGCGCCGCCACGTCGCGCCGTAACGCGCTCAGCTCGCCTACCCCCGTCCGCTTTGCCCCGCTGGGGCCCGGTTTCGGCGGCTCAGGGTGAGCTCTGGCGGGGCAAAGGCGCCCCCAGGACTCAGGACTGCCGCATCGGAATGCGGACGTCGCGTTCCTGCGCCACTTCCACGGCGCGGTCATAACCTGCGTCGACGTGCCGGACCACGCCCATGCCCGGGTCGTTGGACAGAACCCGCGCCAATTTCTGCGCGGCCAGCGCAGTGCCGTCGGCAACACAGACCTGGCCGGCGTGGATCGAGCGCCCCATGCCCACCCCACCGCCGTGATGAATCGACACCCACGACGCACCGCTGGCCACGTTGACCATCGCGTTGAGCAGCGGCCAGTCGGCGATCGCGTCCGAGCCGTCGGCCATCGCCTCAGTCTCGCGGTATGGCGACGCGACCGAGCCGCAGTCGAGGTGGTCGCGGCCGATGACGATCGGGGCGCTGACCTGGCCCGATGCGACGAGGTCGTTGAATGCCAGGCCGGCCTTGTCGCGCTCGCCGTAACCGAGCCAGCAGATGCGGGCGGGCAGGCCCTGGAACCGCACCCGCTCCTGTGCCAGCGTGATCCAGCGTGCCAGCGACTCGTTCTCGGGGAACAGCTCGAGCACCGCTCGGTCCGTGCGCGCGATGTCCTGCGGATCGCCCGACAGCGCGACCCAGCGGAACGGGCCCCTGCCTTCGCAGAACAGCGGGCGAATGTAGGCGGGGACGAAGCCGGGGAACGCGAACGCCCGCGAGTAGCCGGCCGTCTTCGCCTCGCCGCGGATCGAGTTGCCATAGTCGAAGACCTCGGCGCCCTTGTCCATGAACCCGACCATCGCCTCGACGTGGCGCGCCATCGAGGCCCGGGCGCGGCCGGTGAACTCCTCCGGTTTGCGTTCTGCGTACTCGTGCCAGTTCTCGAACTCGACGCCGATGGGCAGGTAGCTGAGCGGGTCGTGCGCTGAGGTCTGATCGGTGACGATGTCGATGGGGGCATCGTTGGCCAGCAGTTGGGGCACCAGGGAGGCCGCGTTGCCGAGCAGCCCGACGGACAAGGCCTTTCGCGAGTCTCGGGCCCGCACTGCCAGCTCGAGCGCGTCGGTTACGCAGGACGCCTCGACATCCAGGTAGCGGTGCTCGATGCGGCGCTTGATGCGTGACGCATCGACGTCGATGCAGATCGCGACGCCGCCGTTCATCGTCACGGCAAGTGGCTGCGCGCCCCCCATACCACCCAGGCCGGCGGTGAGCGTGATCGTCCCGGCCAAAGTACCGGCGAACCTCTTCGCGGCCACCGCCGAGAACGTCTCATAGGTGCCCTGCAGGATGCCCTGCGTGCCGATGTAGATCCACGATCCCGCGGTCATCTGCCCGTACATCGTCAGCCCGAGGTGCTCGAGGCGGCGAAACTCCTCCCAATTCGCCCAGTCGCCGACCAGGTTGGAGTTTGCGATCAACACCCGCGGTGCCCATTCGTGGGTCTGCATGACGCCCACCGGACGCCCGCTCTGCACGAGCAGTGTCTCGTCCAGCCGCAAGTCGGTGAGGGTGCGCACGATCGCGTCGTAGCTTGGCCAGTCGCGCGCCGCCTTGCCGGTGCCGCCGTAGACGATGAGCTCCTCGGGGCGCTCGGCGACATCGGGGTCGAGGTTGTTCTGCAGCATCCGCAGTGGCGCCTCGGTCTGCCAGCCGCGGGCGGTGAGCGTCTTGCCGTGCGGGGATCGAATCACAGCCGCCGCTCCGATGTTCGATGGCGTCGGGGACCGAACGTATCGCCGATGCCGGTAAGGGCAGGCCCGGGCCGCGTGACCCACGGCCGGACTGACCCATTCTCGAAGACGGATCCGCTGCGGCGCAACTGGTCGAGGCCGACCAGCAGCGGGCGGCGAATCAGTTCAGGGGCTCGGCGAGGGCTGCGTCAGCGGCAATCACGGCGGCACCCGTGCGGACGAATTCGACCGCGGATTCGATCTCCGGTGACAGGAAACGGTCCGGGCCCGGCCCGGCGACGTGTGCGCGCAGCGCTGCGACGACTGCCGCGGTGGCCGGCCCGGGGTGCAGCGGTGCGCGCAGGTCCAGGGCGCGCGCGGCCGTCAACACTTCGATAGCCAGCACCCTGGTGAGCGCGTCCACCGAGCGGCGCAGTTTGCGGGCACTGGACCATCCCATCGACACGTGGTCCTCCTGCATGGCCGAGGACGGAATGGAGTCGACGCTCGCGGGCACGGCCAGCCGTTTTAGTTCGGAGACGAGCGCGGCCTGTGCGTACTGGGCGATCATGTGCCCGGAGTCGACGCCCGGGTCGTCAGCCAGGAAGGGCGGCAGGCCGCGCGAACGCGCCACGTCGAGCATCCGGTCGGTGCGCCGCTCGCTCATCGAGGCAACGTCGGCGCAGGGAATGGCCAGGAAGTCCAAGACGTAGCCGATCGGCGCCCCGTGGAAGTTGCCGTTGGACTCGACCCGGCCGTCCAGGACGACCGGGTTGTCGACCGCCGAAGCCAGTTCGCACGACGCCACCGAACGCGCGTGCGTCAGCGTGTCGCGGGCTGCCCCGGCGACCTGCGGTGCGCAGCGCATCGAGTAGGCGTCCTGTACATAGACGCAGTCTGGCCCAGCGTGAGAGGCCATGATCGACGAGCCGGCCAGCAAGGCCCGCAGGTTCGCCGCCGCCGCCGCCTGTCCGGCGTGGGGGCGCAGGGCCTGCAGGTCGGCGGCGAACACGCGCGCAGTGCCCAGCAGCGCCTCGACGCTCATCGCCGCGCTGATGTCGGCGGTACGCAGCAGCAGGTCGAGGTCGTGGCAGGCGAGCAGCAATTGGCCGAGCATCCCGTCAGTGCCGTTGATCAGGGCCAGCCCCTCCTTCTCGCCCAATGCGACCGGCTCGAGCCCGTGCGAGCGCAGGACATCAGCCGCCGGGCCGGGGGTGCCGTCCGCTGCGCGGACCACCCCCTCACCAATCAGCGCGAGCGCCACGTGGGCCAGAGGTGCGAGATCGCCCGAGCAACCGAGGGAACCGAACTCACGCACGACCGGCGTGATCCCGTAGTCCAGAAGGGCGGCCAGACCCGTGGCGGTGGCTGGTCGGACGCCAGTGCGGCCGGTGGCCAAAGTAGACAGGCGCAGCAGCATCATCGCGCGCACCACCTCGCGCTCGACTTCCGGTCCGGACCCGGCTGCGTGCGAGCGAATCAGCGAACGCTGCAGCAGCGCACGCTGCTCGACCGGGATGTGCTTGGTCGCGAGCGCCCCGAAGCCGGTTGAGACGCCATAGTGCGGCGCGCTGTCCTCGGCCAGCGCATCGACGACCTTGCGTGACTCGGCAATAGCGCCGAGCGCGTCCTCGGCGAGTTCGACTCCCGCTCCATGCCGAGCGACAGCCACCACATCCGATTCGGTCAGCGGCCCTACGCCCACAGCGATTCGGTGCATGCCGCCACCTTGCCACGACCGGTCCCGGCAAGGGAGCGCGCAACTGTCCGATACCGTCGCAGGATGCGCGCAGTCGTCGTCACCGAGCCTGGGGAGCCCGAAGTCCTGGAGGTCCGCGACGTCCCCGATCCGGAGCCCAGGCCGGGTGAGGTGATCCTCAAGATAGCCGCCACCGCTGTCAACCGCGCCGACCTGTTGCAGCGGCAAGGCGACTACCCGCCGCCGCGCGGCGCGCCTCCGTACCTGGGCCTGGAGTGCTCCGGCACCATCGCCGCACTCGGTGCTGGCGTCACCGCCTGGCAAGTCGGTGACGAGGCCTGCGCGCTGCTGGCCGGTGGCGGGTACGCCGAAAAGGTCGCAGTTGCCGTCGGGCAGCTCATGCCGGTACCAACTGGCTTGTCCCTCGTCGACGCGGCCGCGCTGCCCGAAGCCGCATGCACCGTCTGGTCGATGGTCTTCGGCGCCGCCCGTCTGCAGCCGGGCGAGTCGCTGCTGGTGCACGGCGGGACGAGCGGCATAGGCACGATGGCGATCCAGCTTGCCCATCACCTCGGATCACGGGTCCTGGCCACTGCGGGCACCCCGCGCAAGGTTGAGTTCTGCCGCGGACTCGGCGCAGACATCGCGATCAATTACCGCGACGAGGTCTTCGACGACCGGGTCCTCAGCGAGACCGAGGACCGCGGCGTCGACGTCATCCTCGACAACATGGGGGCGCTCTACCTGCCCCGCAACATCAGGGCGCTTGCGCTCGACGGGCGCCTGGTCGTGCTCGGCCTACAGGGCGGGCGTAAGGGGGAGCTCGACCTGGGCACGCTACTGGCCAAGCGGGCGACGGTGCTGGCTGCCGGCCTGCGGGCCCGGCCACCGGAACAGAAAGCAGCGATCGTGGCCGAGGCGGTGCGCAACGTGTGGCCGTTGATCGTATCCGGGGCGGTGCGGCCCATCATTGATCGCGTCCTGACGATCGACGACGCAACCGAGGCGCACCGGTTGGTGGAATCCAGCGAGCACATCGGCAAAGTGCTGCTGCGAGTTCCCTGACCGGGCTGCCCGCGCTGACCGGCGCTGCCCGCGCTGACCGGCGCTGACCGCGCTGACCCGGGCTGACCGCGCTAACCGGCAAGGACCGCGAGCGCATCGATCAGCTGGTCCACTTCAGCTGGGGTGTTGTGCGGCATCAGGCCGAGGTAGGCGGCGCCGCCCGTCTCGTCGGTGCCGAGTGCGCTCATCAGCTGGGTCATGCCAGATGGTCCGGTCCACACCGAGATGCCGCGGCGCTGCAGAAAATCCCCCACCTCGTCCGCGCTGTGTCTCGCGACGGTGAGTGCCGCGATCGGGAGCCGGTCGGTGGCGGTGCCGAGCAGGGTCACCCCCGGCAGCGGGCGCAGCCCAGCGTCCAGGCGTTCGTACAAGCTGCGTTCGTAGTCGCCGGCGGCGGTCAGGGACGCAGCGAGCCGGGCGCGGCGCGGGCCCGTGGCCCGCTCGTCCAGACACGCGAGGTGGTCGACGGCGGCGGTGAGCCCGTCGAGCAATTCGATCGGCAGCGGGCCGACCTCGAATCGCTGCGGTACCGCCAGGCTCCCCTCGCCCTGCATCTCGAGCAGCAATCCGGGGCGTGCGGCGACCGCGGCGACAGTCGGGCCGCCGAACTTCGCCGCCGACAGGGCGAACAGGTCGGCACCGAGGTCGGTGAGGTCAACGAACACGTGCGGCAACGCGGCGCCGGCATCGACGACGACGAGCGCACCGTGCCGGTGCGCGAGATCCGCGATCGCACGGATGTCCGGTACGGCCCCGGTGGCCGGGTTCGCCAGCGGGACGGTGACGATGCGAGTTCGAGGGTTGATCAGGTGCTCGTACTGCCAGGTGGGCAGTTGGCCGGTCTCGAGGTCGACCTCGCCCCAGCGGACGATGACACCGGTCTTGCGCGCCGCCCGTAACCAGGGTTGCAGGCTCGCATCGGCGTCCAGGCGTGACACGACCACCTCGTCACCCAGTTGCCAGTCACGACAGAGCAGGCCGGCGAAGCGCGGCATGAGGGTGGCCACGCTGGCACCGAGGACCACCGAGTCCGGGGTGGCGCCCACCAGGTCGGCCACCGCGCGCCGTGCCTCCAAGACCGACGTGGCGGTGCGCTGCGAGCGAACTGAGCGCGAACCCGGCTGGGCCGGCGACGAACGCAGCGTGGCGATGATCGCGCGGATGACCGACTCGGGTTGCAGGGCGCCGAAGCAGCCCTCCAGGTGAGCCGTCCCGGCGCCGAAGGTCGGGTACAGCCCGCGCACCCGCGGGACATCGAAGCTCATCACCTGCATCGAAGCTCTACTTCCGTGTTACGACTGGCCGGCCGTGGGCCAGACTAGTCGGGTGACCGAACCTCCCGAGAACGCCTCAGATTCCCCGCCCGGATCCGTCGACGCGCCAATCAGCGAAATCGTCGAGGCACCGGACCCCGGCGGGAACGGTAGCGACGATAGTGACATTACGGGCATGGTTGAGCAACCTGCCAAGGTCATGCGGATCGGCACCATGATCAAACAACTGCTCGAGGAAGTGCGGGCCGCACCGCTCGATGAGGCCGGGCGGCATCGGTTGCGCGAGATCCATGAGTCCTCCATCCGCGAACTCGAGAAGGGCCTGGCCCCCGATTTGCGCGAGGAACTCGATCGGCTGACCCTCCCGTTCGGGACGGGGGTACCGTCCGAGGCCGAGCTGCGTATCGCGCAGGCCCAGCTCGTCGGCTGGCTCGAGGGGCTTTTCCACGGCATCCAGACCGCGCTGTTCGCGCAGCAGATGGCCGCGCGAGCCCAGCTCGAACAGATGCGCGGGCGGGCTCTTCCCGGCGCCCCGGGTGAGCAGGCGATCATCGGGCCGGGTGGCGAGATCCTCATGCCCCGAAGCCAGTTCGGCCACCGCCCCCAGGCTGAGACCGACGATGGTAGCGAGGGCACGGGACAGTACCTGTAGCCCGCTGCCGCTAGCGCCCGAGCAGCGTCTCTATCAGCGTGGCAACCGCGTCGTCGTCGTTGCTTTCGAGCACCTCGTCCGCTGCGGCGAGCGCGGCGGGATGGGCGTTGGCGACCGCATACGACGCGCCCGCCCATTGCAGCATCGGTACGTCGTTGGGCATGTCGCCGATCGCGGCCACCTCGTCGGGCGTGATGCCGTGCGACGCCGCGAGCTCGGCCAGACCGCTCGCCTTGGTGACGCCGGGTGCCGCGATCTCGAGCAGGCCGTAGCGCGACGAGTGCGTGACGGTCGCGCGGCCGGCGAGCAGCGTCGCCGCCGAGGCCAGGAATTCATCGACTTCGGCACCGTGATCCTTGGCCAACAGCTTGACTCCCGGCTGACTGATGATGCTGGTGAGGTCGGCGACCAGGGGCGCGGCGATAAGGCGGCCACGTCGATCGGTAAGGGGGTTGATCGCCCAATCGTGAACGTAACCGGGCTCCGCGCCGAAGCTGGCGCCGTACTCGACGGCAAACTGCACGTCCGGAAAAGCGTTTCGTAGTTCGGCCGTGAGCAGGGCGAGCGTTTCTGGCGACATCGGATGCGTCGCGATGATGTGCTCGGTGGCGAGGTCGTAGAGCACCGCGCCGTTGGCCCCGACCGCTACCCCGGTGTGCCCGGTGGCATCGGCGATGTCGTCCATCCAACGCGGTGGCCGGCCGGTGACGAAGGCGACCAGCAATCCGGCATCCGTGGCGGCCTTCAGGGCGTCGCGGCTGCGCGGTGACACCGTGCCGTCCGTGCGCAGCAGGGTGCCGTCCAGGTCGCTGGCCAGCATCCGAATGCTCACGCCGGGCCGTCCCACGTCTTCCCCGCTGGTGACCGCTTCCAGCAGCCCGAACCGGTCACCAGCGGGGAAAAGCGGGCGGCGGCGAAAGGCGGACAGCAATCACGGAGCGGTGAGCACCTCGCGGCCCCCCAGCCACGGCCGTAGCGCCACCGGCACAAACACCGAGCCGTCGGGTCGCTGATGGTGATCGAGCAGGCACGCAATGGTTCGTGCGACCGCGCACAGCGTGCCGTTGAGCGTGGCGACGGGGACGAGGCCCGCGGCCCCGCGCGCGCGGATGTTCAATCTGCGGGCTTGGTATGTCGTGCAGTTCGACGTGGACGTCAGCTCCCGGTAGACGCCCTGGGACGGGAACCAGGCCTCGATGTCGAACTTGCGCGCCGCCGACGAGCCGAGGTCGCCGGCCGCGACATCAACCACCCGGTAGGCCAACTCAAGCTTGTCCATGAACTCCCGCTCCCAGGCCAGCAGTCGCCGGTGCTCGTCGCGGGCGTCTTCGACTGCGACGTAGGAGAACATCTCGACCTTGTCGAACCAATGCACCCGAATGATGCCCCGGGTGTCCTTGCCGTACGAGCCGGCCTCGCGTCGGAAGCACGAGGAGAAGCCCGCATACCGTAGCGGCAGGGCGGCGAGGTCGAGAACCTCGTTCGTGTGGTAACCGGCCAGGGCCACCTCGGACGTGCCAACCAGGTACAGGTCGTCGTCGGCCAGCCGGTATACCTCCGCAGCGTGCGCGCCGAGGAAACCGGTTCCCTCCATGATCTCGGGTTTGACCAGCGCGGGCGCGATCACGGGGACGAAGCCCGCGTCGATGGCCTGCGCCATCGCCAGGTTGACCAGGGCGAGTTCAAGCTGCGCACCGATTCCGGTGAGGAAGTAGAACCGGGTACCACTGACCTTGGCACCGCGCTCGATGTCGACGGCCCGCAATGCCGCGCCGATTTCGGTGTGGTCCCGTGGTTGCTGGACGACAGGCGGTGTGCCCACCGTCTCAAGCAGGGTGAAGTCCGCTTCCCCACCGGGCGGGACCCCGTCCTCGACGATGTTGGGCACGGCCAGGTGTGCCGCGCGCAGGACCGCCTCGGCGGTGGCCTGGTCGGTTGCGGCGGCCTTGACCTCCTCGGCGAGATGCTTGGCGCGGGCCAGCACCGCGGGCCGCTCGTCGTTGCCGGCCTGGGCAACCGACCGGCTGAGCGTGTTCTGCTGTGCGCGCAGGGAATCGGCACGCGCCACGGCGGCCCGACGTGCATCGTCGGCCGAGAGCAGCGCATCGACGAGCGATTCGTCGGCGCCGCGGACGCGTTGGGACGCGCGCACCCGGTCGGGGTCGTCGCGCAGCAGGCGCAGGTCGATCACCCGGCCAGGCTACTGAGCACCGCTGCGCTGCGTCGCACAGGCACGACGGCCCCGCACCTAGGTGTTGCGCCACATGGCGAGGTCGCCGAAGGGAGCCCTGTGCCCCAGCTGCGACCAGGCATGCAAGCTGCTCCAGAATGCAACGTCTCCGACGGGGTAATCGGCCACCGGTATGTGCGGTTCCACCATGCCAGCGGGCAGCTCGGCGATCGTGCGGGCGACGACGCAGAGGTCGGTCTGCACGATGCTGAACACGGGGCTCGCGTCGGTATCTGCAACGAACCAGTGATTCCACAACGGGACGAGGCGCGGCACCTCGGCCAGCCTTGCGCCCGCAATGGCCAGTCGGGCGTCCAGGAGCGGCGGCGCCGGTCCCCACTCCCGCCACCAGAACCCGTGCCCGACGTCGAACAAGACGCCGCGGGCCGGGGCTGCGATCAGCTCCGCGGTGCCGGGGTGGTCTCGTCCTCGCCAGTCCGGAAAGCGCGTCCACCGCAGCACACCGTCCGAACCCCGCGGGGGCTCTGGGAGCTGGACCGGCAGGACCTCAGCCAGCACCCGCCGCCACAGCGGAGGGAACCGGACTCCGAATTCTCGCGCTGCACGGTCGAGTTCTGGGCCCGACAGGCCCGCTTCGAGACGGCAATCATCTCGCTGCCGAAGCCAGCGGATGAGATCGTCCGCAGCCTCGCTCGTGCCCACGGGCCGATGATAGGCAGGTGGGGCGCCCGCGCCGCGCCGCGTGACGGCAGTCGCGCTGCCCCGGTCGCCGCCCGGTCCGATCCGGCCCGGTTAGGCTTGGCTGCCGTGACCACCCGGGACCGACTGCCGATCAAGATGCTGCACGACCGGGTGCTCGTGAAGGAGCCCCGCGATGACGGCGAGCGGCGTTCGTCGGGCGGCATCGTCATCCCGGCGACAGCACAGGTGGCCAGGCGGCTCATCTGGGGTGAAGTGCTAGCAGTGGGCAACCACGTGCGCACCGTCGAACCTGGCGACCGGGTGCTGTTCAGCCCCGATGACCGCCACGAGGTCGAGATTGCGGGCGATCACTACCTGCTGCTGCGTGAGCGTGACCTTCATGCGGTGGCGGCGGAGCGCAATGACGCCAACACAGGCCTGTACCTCTGAGGCGCAGCCCACCTGGATTGCTCAGCTCTGGCCGGTGCCGCGCACCCGGCGCAGCCAGTCGCGCGCCTCGACGAAATCGGCATCAGCGCGGCCTGTGGCGGCCACGCCCTGCACGCCGTCGCGGCGCGGGTACGAGCCGAGATAGCGGACTGCCCCGCACACCCGGTGCAGGGCCGCCACCGCGTCGCCGACCCGTTCGTCGGCGATGTGCCCCTCGCAGTCGATGGAGAAGCAGTACTGCCCCATCCCGCCCTTCGTGGGGCGCGACTCGATGCGGGTGAGGTTGATGCCGCGCGAGGCGAACTCGGTCAGGATCTCCAGCAGAGCCCCCGCATGGTGGCCGCCCTCGTGCAGGTAGGCCACGAGCGTGGTGCGGTCGTTGCCGGTCGCCGGACCGGGCGCGGCCGGGCGGCTGAGCAGCACGAACCGGGTAACCGCACCCGCGGTGTCGGCGATGTCGTGGGCGATGACGGCCAGCCCGTACAGCTCGGCGGCAACTGCGGCGCCGACAGCTGCGTCGTAATCGCCGGATGCGACGGCCTGCGCGGCGCCGGCCGTCGAGGCGACGAGTGCGACCCGCGCGCCGGGCACATTGCCCAGCAGCCAGCGGCGCACCTGCGCCTCGGCGTGCGGGTGGGTCGCGACCGTGCGGATGTCGGCGGCCGCCGTGCCGGGGCGCGCCATCAGCTCGAAGGAGACGTGGAGGTAGGTCTCCTCGGCGATGATCAGCGGCGCACCGTTGGCCAGCTCGTCGAGCGTGGCCGGCACGGCACCTTCGACGGAGTTCTCGAGCGGGACGAGCGCACCGTCGGCCGCCCCGGCGCGGACGGCGTCGATGGCGAGCGTCACGTTGGCCGTCGGTACGAGCGTCGCTCCCCGCGCCACAGGCAGCTCGCGCAACGCGGCATGCGCGAACGTCCCCTCGGGTCCGAGGAACGCCAGGGTCCTCATCGGCCGACACCCTGCAACGCGCGCATCAACTCGCCTTGCGCTTGAGCAGGCCAGTGCGAGGCGTGTGCAGCGCCGCCGCGACCGCTTGCCCCTCCTCCGGTGAGAGCTCGTGTTCGCCCCGTCCGCCGGCCACGCCCTTCGCGTACACCCGGGTGTCGGTGCGGCCGGTGATGGCGGTAATCGTCACGCCGTTGCCGCGCTCGTCGAGCAGCGCCAACGAGAACGACATCCGACCGGACGTGTCCGCGAACGCGTCGTAGCGGACGAGGGCGACATTTCGCAGCGCGGCGGACACCTCGGCGCGGTCTTCCTGCACCGCTGCGACGGTCTGCGCGCAGGTCGCATCGACGTAGCTGCGCAGTTCGGCCAGCTGCTCGCCCAGCGCAGCAGTCTGCGCGGCGTGGCGCTCCGTCGCCTCGATCAGAGACTCCTTGCCGGCCGTGCCGCGGCTGCCCCGCGCGAGCACCGACGTGGCACGGCGCAGCTTGGCCAGGGTGCGCAGCGCGCAGTACGCCGCGACGAGCGCGACGTAACCCAGGGCCATCGCAAACACGGCGACGTAGGAGGTCATCGCCACCAGGCTAGGGGCGCGCAGATGGTTCACCCAGCAGGACACGGCGAAGCCGAGCGCAGTTGCATAGGCTGGCGGCATGACGTCCGTCGAACTGACCCCTGAAGAGCGCGCAGCAGACCTCACCATCGAGCGGCTCAAGCAGCTGGTCGGCCTGGTCGACTACGACGAGGCGAAGGACCCGTTTCCCGTCACCGCGATGGACTCAGTGGTTTTCGTGTCCGGCAACGCGACCCAGAGCGCCCACTTCTACCAGCACGCGTTCGGGATGACACTCGTCGCCTATTCGGGACCGGAGACTGGCAACCGCGACCACAAGGCATTCGTGCTGCAGTCGGGTTCGGCTCGGTTCGTCATCATCGGGGCCGTAGCGGCGGACAGCCCGTTCGCCGATCACCACCGGGCGCACGGCGACGGTGTCGTCGACCTCGCCCTCGAGGTCCCCGACGTCGACAAGTGCATCGAGCACGCTCGCGAGCAGAAGGCGACGATCCTGGTCGAGCCGCACGACATCAGCGACGAACACGGCGCGGTCCGCCTGGGGGCGATCGCGGCCTACGGCCAGACCCGCCACACGCTGGTCGACCGTTCGCGCTACGACGGTGCCTACCTGCCCGGCTTCGTCAAGCGGACCTCGACCATGACGCCCCCTGACAAGCGGTTGTTCCAGGCCGTCGACCACTGCGTCGGCAACGTCGAGAACGGTCGCATGGACGAGTGGGTCGACTTCTACAACCGGGTCATGGGCTTCGTGAACATGGCCGAATTCGTAGGCGATGACATAGCGACCGAGTATTCCGCGCTGATGTCCAAGGTTGTCGCGAACGGCAACCACCGAGTCAAGTTCCCGCTCAACGAACCGTCCCCGGGCAAGCGCAAGAGCCAGATCGACGAGTACCTCGAGTTCTATGCCGGCCCAGGTTGCCAGCACATCGCACTGGCCACCAACGACATTGTGCGCAGCACCGACGAACTGCGAGCTCGCGGCGTCGAGTTCCTGGACACCCCGGACTCCTATTACGACGACCCCGAGCTGCGCGAGCGCATCGGGCACGTGCGGGTACCGATCGAGGAGCTCAAAGCCCGCAACATCCTCGTCGACCGTGACGAGGACGGCTACCTGCTGCAGATCTTCACCAAGCCGGTGGTCGACCGGCCGACGGTCTTCTTCGAACTCATCGAACGGCACGGCTCGCTGGGCTTCGGCAAGGGCAACTTCAAGGCGCTGTTCCAGGCGATCGAGCGCGAGCAGGACCTGCGCGGCAATCTCTGACTGGAACCGCTGCCCGCTTTGCACCTCTGCGGCGCGCTAATCGGGACCTGCAGCGAGCCTGGGGGGTGCAAAGCGGGAGTGGGAGGCTGGTGGAGCGCTATCGCCCGCCAGAGAAAAGAGAAGAGACCACGACGTGACCGTACGACTTCGCCAGACCCTGACGACGCTGCCCGCCTACGTCCCCGGCAGGAATGTCGAGGGCGCGGTCAAGCTGGCCAGCAACGAGACCCCGTATCCGCCCCTGCGGCACGTGCTGTCGCGGATCGCCGAAGCGGCGGGCGCGGTCAACCGCTACCCGGACAGCTACTCCACAGCGCTCACCGGCGCCCTGGCGGCGAAGTTCGGCGTCAGCGACGACCGGGTGGCCGTCGGCTGCGGAGCGGTGTCGCTGCTCACCCAACTCGCCCAGGCGGCCGTCGACCCGGACGAGGAGGTGCTGTATGCGTGGCGCTCGTTCGAGGCCTATCCGATTCTCACCGCGGTGTGTGGCGCATCCTCGGTGCGGGTGCCGCTGCGCGGATACGTCCACGACCTGGCGGAGATGGCCGCCCGGGTCACCGGCAAGACCAGGCTCATATTCGTCTGCAACCCCAACAACCCGACTGGCACCGCCGTGCGGCGGGCCGAGTTGGTCGCGTTCCTTCACGCCGTGCCCTCCGACGTGCTCGTCGCGCTCGACGAGGCCTACCGGGAGTTCGTCACCGACCCAGACGTGCCGGACGGCGTGACCCTGCTCGACGAGTTCCCCAACGTGGTCGTGCTGCGCACGTTCTCGAAGGCGTACGGCCTGGCCGGCCTGCGAGTGGGCTACGCGATCGCAGGCGACCCGGCGATCACGGCCGCCTTGCGGCAGACGCAGGTGCCGTTTGCGGTGACCTCGATCGCCCAGCAGGCCGCGTTGGCGAGCCTGGAGCCGGAGGCCGAGCACCAGCTGATGGCGCGGGTCGACGAGATCGTTGCCGAGCGGACGCGGGTATACGGCGGGCTGGTGGAGATGGGGTACGAGGTGCCACCGAGCGAGGCGAACTTCATCTGGCTGCCCTTGGGCGAGGACACCGCGAGGTGGGCGGCCGCCTGCGAGGAGCGCAAAGTGATCGTGCGTGCGTTCGCTGGCCACGGTGCCCGCGTCACGATCGGCACAGCCGCGGAGAACGACTGCTTCCTTGCCGCGGCCAGCCAGGGGCTCCAGTCGATCACAGGATGACGCGGCTGCGCTGCTGCGTTCTGGCAAGGCGGGACCGGTGCCCGCTGCAACTAGTTGATCCGCAGTCAGGCGGGGTCGGGCGGGGAGATGATCGGCGCTGCGGAGCCGCGCAACCGGCGGCGCAGCAGGACGGCGGCACCCAAGATCAGCAGTCCGAGCCCGACGAAGGGCACGGCGGCACCGGCCGCGGTAGCCACCGCGCTGGCCGCATGGACGAAGGTGCGCCAACCCCGCTCGAGGCCGCCGAGGAAACCACTCTTGTCCTGATGCCCGGCGGCACCCGGGGTTGAGGCGGTCAGGTTCAGCGTGAGAGTCGCCATCTCCGTGCGCGACGCGAGGGAGCGCTGCTGTGCCTGCAGCGCTTCCAGATCCGCCTCGCGCTGGGAGAGTTGGCTCTCCAACGCGATGATGTCACCGAGCTTGGTGGCCTGGTGGAGCAGCAGACGCCACTGCGCGATGCTGTCCTGGGCGCTTCGCACCCGAGAGTTCACGTCGACGACCTGGCCCGTGACGTCCTGCGAGCTGGAGTGCCGCGAGAGCTCCTTGCCCAGGGCCGCCAACTCGTCGGTCACTCTCACGAGCGCCGGGCCCGGCACCTTCAACGTCAGAGCCGCGCTCGGATTGGCGCCGGCCGTGCGGTCGTCGGCGAAGACCGAGCCGCCGGAGGCGATGGCAAGTTGCGCCGCACGGTTGGCCTTGGCCGCCACGTCGGCCCCGTGGGAGATCTCGACGACGATGTCGGCGGTCTGGATCAGCGCCGTGGGCGTCAGCACGGTCTTGGATCCGGCCGCCGCCGGACCCCCGCCCCGGGCACTCTCGTTGCCGGGGGCTGGTGCGCCCGGCCGAGCCGCGGGGGCGGCTCCCTTGTCGGAGAAGACTGTTCGTCCCGGGTCAGCGGCGCCGTCGTTTCCGAACCCGCTCGACCCAGAGCACCCGGCCAGCAGCAGCACGCCCGCCGCGGCGGCAACGCCCGCCGCAATCGTCATTCGTTTCATGGTGACCTCCCGCTCGAGTGCCCTGCCCTGTCCGACGTGGCGGGCAGCCCTGGCCGTTCTCGGCGGCAGATCTCGATGCGGTTACGCCGAGCCGGGCTCGCTCGTCACAGCGCCGGTCGCGGCCGCGCGCACGGCCGCTGCGACCGCGGTGGCCACCGCCGGGTCGAAGACGCTCGGCACGATGTAGGTAGCGTTCAGCGCGTCGTCGGACACGCAATGGGCGAGCGCGGCAGCGGCACTGAGCAGCATCGGAGTGCTTACCTCTCGGGCGCGGGCGTCGAGCAGACCGCGGAACACACCGGGGAACGCCAGCACGTTGTTGATCTGGTTCGGGTAGTCGCTGCGGCCTGTCGCGAGTATTGCGGACAAGGGCTGCGCAGCGTCGACGTCGACCTCCGGATCGGGGTTGGCCAGCGCGAACACGACCGGCCCGGGTGCCATGTCGGACAACCACTGGGCGGGCAGTACACCGGGCGCGCTCACCCCGATGAACACGTCGGCACCGCGCAGCGCGTCGTGCAGGTCGCCGGTCACCGCGGTCGCATTGGTCATCGTCGCGAGCGCGCGTTTGGCCGGGTTCAAGGTCGCGTCGGTGGGCGACAGGATGCCTTCGCGGTCCCATACCAGGA
>JBHEMN010000109.1:0-4321 GCA_046262575.1 Jatrophihabitantaceae bacterium | reverse complement strand
CGGCGACGACGTCTATGGCGAGGACCCGACAGTCGCGGCACTCGAGGCGGAAGTAGCCGCCTTGCTCGGACACGAAGCCGGACTGTTCGTGCCCTCTGGCTCGCTCGGCAACCAGCTGGGTATCCGGCTGCTCGTGCGGCCCGGCCACGAGCTGGTGTGTGACTCCTTGGGCCATGTGGCGCGCGCGGAACTCGGAGCGGCTGCGGTCTTCTCCGGAGTCACGTTCCGCACCTGGCAGGCGACCCGCGGGCTGCTCGACGTCGACGCGATCGGTGAGCTGATCGCGCCCGACGCCGGCCCGTATCTGGTCTCCACCGCCGCGATCGCGGTCGAGAACACCCACAACTTCGGTGGCGGCAGCGTGCAACCGACCGGCCAGTTGCAGGCGGTGATCGCGCTCGCCCGCGCGCACGGACTCGGGCTGCACCTCGACGGCGCCCGGCTGTGGAATGCGCACGTGGCCACCGGGATGCCGCTGCGCGAGCTCGCCGCTGGGTTCGACACGGCGTCGGTGTGCCTGTCCAAGGGTCTCGGCGCACCCGTCGGCTCGGTCCTCGTCTCGACGGCGCAGCGCATCGCCGACGCCCGGGTGTGGCGCAAGCGGTACGGCGCCGGAATGCGGCAGAGCGGCATCCTGGCCGCCGCTGGTCGGTACGCGCTGGCACACCACCTGGGTCGGCTCGCCGACGACCACGCCCGGGCCAGGCGGTTGGCGGCGGCATTGGGAGCCGACCCCGGGACGGTCGACACGAACATCGTCGTCCTCGACGCGGCGCAAGCCGGCGTGGTTGCGGGCAAAGCCCGCGAGCAGGAGGTGCTCGTCTCGGCGCTGGGCCCGCGCTGTCTGCGGCTGGTCACGCACCTGGACATCGACGACGACGGCATCGACCGAGCGATCGAGGTGCTGGCTCCGCTCGTCCGCTGATGGAAGTCAGCCGGCTCGGTGCGCCGCCGACGTGCGCCCCAGCAGCGGCGGGATGACGGTTACCGCCTGCGCGAGTTCGGCCAGCAGGTCGCCGAACAGTGCCTGCGCGCCGTCGCACAACGCGGTCTCGGGATGCGGATGCACGTCGACCATCACGCCGTCGGCTCCGGCGGCCATCCCGGCCCTGGCCAGCGGCACGACCAGATCCCGACGTCCGGCGGCGTGGGACGGGTCGACGATCACGGGGAGGTGCGACATGCGCTGCACCATCGCGACGGCGGAGACGTCGAGCATGTTGCGGATCGACGGCTCGAAGGAACGCACCCCACGTTCGCACAACACGATGTCGAGATTGCCCCGCTGGGCGATGTACTCGGCGGCCATCAGCCATTCCTCGTACGTGGCGGTCAGGCCACGTTTGAGCATGACCGGCTTCCCGGTGGCCCCGACGGCGTTGAGCAGCCCGAAGTTCTGCATGTTGCGGGTGCCGATCTGCAGCATGTCGGCGCACTCGGCGACGAGGTCGACGTCGCTCGGGTCGGTGACCTCGGTGACGATCGGTAACCCCACCTCGTCGCGGACCTCGGCCAGGATACGCAGTCCGTCCGCGCCCAGACCTTGGAACGCATAGGGCGATGTGCGGGGCTTGTAGGCGCCACCGCGCAGCAGCGTCGCCCCGGCCCGCTTGGCCATCCACGCCGACTCCAACGTCTGCTCAGCCGTCTCGACCGCGCACGGACCGGCAATGAACGTGAACGTGTCCGGGCCGATGGGCACGCCGCCGACCCGGACGGTCGAGCGCCTGGCGTGGTTCTGCGCCGAAACCAACTTGTACGGTGCGGTGATCCGCATCGTTTCGGCGACGCCGGGCAGCCCGTCGGCGTCAAGGGTCTCCAATACCTCCTCGGTACCGACCACGCCGATGATCGTCCGGGTAACGCCGCGACTGACGAACGCCTGCCCGCCGTGGGTCTCGATGTGCGCGACGACGTCAGTGATGTCGGCATCGGATGCACCCGGTGCCATCACGATGACCATGGCCAGGACCCTATCCACCGAACGCGGCATTGACGTGCGCGCGGCGCCCCAGGTGACGTCCGCGCGGCAAGTCGGCGGTGGCTACCGGGTGAAGCGAGTTGCGCTGAGGAAGTCGATGGGCTGTTCGGTCGCGCCGGACAGGGCCAGGTCGGCCAGGATCTCCCCGACCACCGGCGTGAACTTGAAACCATGGCCGGAGAAACCAGCTGCGACGGTTACCCGCCCGGAACTGCCGGGCAGCAGGTCGATGACGAAGTTCTCGTCGGGAGTCAGCGTGTACATGCACACCCGCGCGTCGACGTGCTCGCCGGCCAGGTCGGGGATCCGTTCGGCCAGCAGCGCACGCATCTCGTCACGTTCTGCGGCAGAGACCTCGCGGTTCACCGTGTCCGGGTCGGCGTCGCCGCCCCGGTAATGGAAGCCCACTTTGACCCCGTTGGACGCCTCGCCGACCAACGGGAAGCCATAGATCCCGTCACCTGGGCCGGTATCGAAGAAGTAGACCGGAAACCGTATCGCGTCGAACTGCGCCGCATCGGTACGCGGGCTCAGGTAGTGCATGACGCGACGGCCCACCCGCAACGGCACGCCGAGACCCGGTGCCAGCGCCGCGGTCCACGCACCGGCCGCGAGCACGAGGCTGCGTGCCCTGGCCCGCCCACCGTCGAAGTCGACGAGTACGCCGTCGCCGTCGGGACGCCAGGCGGTGACCTTCGCACCGAAGCGAAGCTCTGCTCCGTCGCGGCGCGCCAGGGTCAGGTGCGCACGTACCGTGTCCTCGGGGTCGACGTAGCCGGCGTCGGCTTCGAACACCGCCACCTCGTGCGAGCGCAGGCGGAACTGCGGGTAGCGCTGCCGCAATTGCCCGGCGTCGAGAAGTTCGTGCGCGAGATCCCAGCGGTGTGCGCTGGCCAGCGTGCCGGTGACCACCGCGGAGTCCGGGGCGCCGATCATCAATGCGCCGGTCCGGACGAGAAGTGGCCGACCGATCGCGGCGCCGAGCTCGTCCCACAGCCGGTAGGCCCGTCGCAGCAACGGCACGTAGTCCGGGTGCTCGAAGTACGCCGTGCGTACGATGCGGGTATCGCCGTGACTGGAACCCAATGCGTGAGCGGGCGTGAACTGCTCCAGGCCCAGCACCGCTGCACCGCGCCGGGCTAGCTGCCGCGCGGCGGCCGAACCCATCCCGCCCAGGCCCAGCACGATGACGTCATAGCGCCCGCGTTGCCCGGCTGCGCGAGACACGTTCAGACGGTATCGAGCGTGATGAGCGACCCCGGCACTACCAGCGTGCCTGACGGTGGGTCGATGCCGACGACCTCGTCGAGGAATCCGCCGAAATGCTTGACGACCCTGACGCGGAAGCCCAAATGCTGCAGCAGCGTTCGGGCTTGGCTGGCGGGAGTGCCGGTGGCGATGTCCGGGACGCTCACCAGCCGTGGGCCTTTGGACACGGTGAGCGTGATCGTGCTGGCCTTGCGGGCCTGGCCGTTGGGGGTGATGGAGATGACCCCGTCCTTGGCGATCGTGTCGCTGAAGCCCTCGACGCGCTTGGTCACGAAGCCGACCTTCTTGAGCGTCGCGACGGCCTGGTCGTAGGGGGTGCCCGGGTCGATGTGGGGGATCGCAACGATGGGCTTCCCAGTGGAGACGAAGATCGTCACCCGCTGGTCACGCTTGACGGGCGTTCCGGCTGCCGGGCTGATTCGGGTGACCCGCCCGGTCGTCACGGTCTCGCTGGTTTCCGGCGACAGCGCCGACGCGATGCGCACGGGTAGGGCCGACAGCTGCGATCTGACCTCGGCAGGCGTTTTGTTGGCCAGGTCCTTCGGCAGCATGAAGCGCTCCGGGCCGGCCGAGAGCACGATCGTGACGGTCTGCCCGCGCGCGACGCGCGCGTCTGGGCCGGGTTTGGTCATCACGACCAGGTTCTTGCCCACCGTCTCGCTGAACAGCGGCGCCGGAGCGGTGACCACTTGGTAACCAGCCTGCTCGAGTTCCTGCTTCGCCACGCTGACCGTGTCTCCGGCGACCTTCGGGACGTGGGAGTACCGGCCGGTGGCGAACCACCAGCCGCCGTATCCGGCAGCCAGTCCGAGCAAGAGCAGGACGAGCACGACGATCATGGCGCGCCGGCGCCGCACCATCTGCGGCGACCGAGCCTTGCGGCGTGCGGGCGGAGTGACGACCGGAGGCGTGACGACCGGAGGCGGTGGTGGGTCGCGCCGTGGTTGCCTGCCCGAGCCGGGCACGACGGCCGTGTCGTGCGATGGAGCTGCGTGGCGGCGCAGCACGTCGGTGGCCGCGCCGTCGGCGCCCTCGCGATCCGCGGGCGCGGCCACCGACACCGTCCCGGGG
>JBHEMN010000108.1:0-4463 GCA_046262575.1 Jatrophihabitantaceae bacterium | reverse complement strand
ACGACCACGCGGAACTCCGGCGTGTGTTCGCCCTGGCCGTGCTGCGGACGGCTGTCGACCAGCGCACGGGCGCGGTCGAGGTCGTCGGGGGACTTGACGGCGACGATGTCCACGCCGGGCAGTTCGCGCTTGGCGATGCCCGTGAGCGTCCCGGCCGGGGCGAGTTCGAGCGCGGCGGTGACCCCCAGGTCCGCGCAGGTGCGCAGGCAGAGGTCCCAGCGCACCGGCAGCGTCACCTGCAGGACCAGCCCCACCCGGAGATCGGTGCCGGTCGTGACGGCCGAACCTTCGGCGTTGGACAGCAGGATGGGTCGCGGGTCGGCGACCGGGAGGCTGTCGGCATAGCCGGCGAGGGCGTCCGCGGCCGGAGTCATGTAGTGGGTGTGGAAAGCTCCCGCGACGGCGAGCGGGCGCACGCGAGCGCCGGCGGGGGGATCGGCGGCGAGCGCGTGCAGGGCGTCGATCGCCCCGGCGGCGACGATCTGACCCGCACCGTTGCGGTTGGCGGCGGTGAGCCCTGCGGCCTCGATTGCGGCGGCCACGTCGTCGGGATCGCCGCCGAGCACGGCGGACATCCCGGTGGGTCTGAGCGCGCAGGCCGCCGCCATCTCCGCGCCACGACGCGCGGCGAACGCAACGGCGAGCGTGGGGGTGAGTGCGCCGGAGACGGCGGCGGCGGTGAGTTCGCCGACGCTGTGTCCCGCGACGACCCGTTCCCCCGTCCGCGCCAGTCCGAGCTGATCCGCGACGATCACGCCCAGCGCAACGATGAGCGGCTGGGTGACTGCGGTGTCCTTGATCTCGTCGGCGTCCGCGGTGGTGCCCAGCCGGGCCAGGTCCAGCTCGGCCGCTTCGCTGAATCCGGCCAGCTGGTCTGCGACGCCGGGCAATTCGAGCCACGGCGCAAGCATGCCCGGAGACTGGGCGCCCTGACCGGGCGCGAAGACGGCAATCACGTCCTCCACAATGCCGCCTCCGCGGACGTGCGGCGAGGACGTCATGGACAGCGTTTGCCGGGGGACCTTTGTGGGAGTGCTACATACTGCGCGCCACCTTAGGCGATTTCCTCCGCTACGACTTGTCGGATAACTCTAGCCTACCGAGGGTCAGCGCCAGTCGTAACGTAAACGCTCCGCGGGGGTCGTTGGGGGTGTGGCCACAAACCTCTGCTACCCGCCTGAGCCGGTAGCGCACGGTGTTGGCGTGTACGAACAGGGTGCGAGCAGTCCTCTCCAGGGCGCCGCCCGCATCGAGGAACGTGCTGAGCGTGTCGACGAGGACGTCGCCGGACTCCACCAGCGGCTGGTACACGGTGCTGATGAGCTCGTCGCGGGCCTGGGCGTCTCCGGCCAAGGCGCGCTCGGGCAGCAGCGCATCGGCGTGCACCGGGCGCGGGGCGCCGGGCCACGCGGGCGCGGCCCGCAACCCGCTCAGCGCGGCCCGGGTCACGGCGCTCGCGTCAGCGACATCGGCAACCGGCCCGATCACCACAGGGCCGGGGCCGAACACCGCAACCAGCTGCGCGGCGGCGGCGACCGGATCGCCCGCGCCGCCGAACACGATGACCAGCCGGGCCCCATGCACGCCGACCATCGCGTCCAACCCCAGCCGCCGGGTGACGGTGTGCGCCTCGGCCAGCGCCTCGGCGGCCGGCTTGTCGGGGGCTGACCCGACCACGGCCGCGACGGCCCCCGTCGCGCTCCAGCCGAGGGCCGCGAGCTGGCTGGGCAGCGGGTCGCCGATGCCCGAGCCGCGGACCAGACTGTCGATGACCAGGGCCTCTAGGCGGTCGTCCCACGAACCGCGTGCCTCGGCGGCCATCGCGTACACGCGGGCGGCCGCGAACGCGATCTCGCGGCTGAAGCGCAGTAGTTCCTCGAGTACGACGTCCGCGTCTGCAGGGCCGGCCAGTGACGGCAGGTGCTGCTCGGCCACCTCGATCGTCTGCCGCACCAGTTCGACGGTCTGCTGCAGCGTCACCGAACGGGCCATCGCCTGCGGGGCAGCTGCGAAGACCTCGCCGGTCAAGCGCAGCACATCGTCGGGCGAGCGCAGCCAGTCGACGTAGGACTGGATGCCCGCCTGCGCCACGAGCGTCACCCAGGAGCGCTGATCGGCAGGCAGTTCGCGAAACCAGACAAGCTGCTCGTCCATGCGCGCCACGCTCTGTGTCGCGAGCCGCCCCGTCGCCTGCTCGATGCGGCGGATGGTGTCGTTGTGCAGGGCCGGCCTCACGCGTGCAGCCTGCCATGCGGCCACTGGCTACGGTGAGACCGTGGCTGCGTCGCGCGATCCGGTGACCGATCTGCGGCGCATCGCGTTCCTGCTGGAACGCGCACGCGAGCCGACGTTCCGCGTCAAAGCGTTTCGAACTGCCGCTGCGGCCATCGACGGTCTCTCGGCGGAGGACCTGGACACGAGGGTGCGGTCCGGCACCCTCACTGAACTGAGCGGCGTCGGCGAGGTGACCGCCCGCTGCGTGGCCGAATCGAGCGCGGGAGACCTGCCGGTCTACCTGGACCGGCTCGAGTCTGCCGAGGACGCCCCCCTCGACGCAGCCACGGTCGCCCTGCGCGCCGCACTGCGTGGTGACTGCCATACCCATTCGGACTGGTCTGACGGGGGGTCACCGATCGACGAGATGGCAGCAGCGGCACGTGACATCGGGCATGAGTACGTGGTGCTCACCGACCATTCGCCACGACTGAAGGTGGCCCGCGGCCTCTCGGCCGATCGGCTGGAGAAGCAACTGGGCGTGATCGCGACGCTGAACGACCAGTTGAGCCCGTTTCGGATCCTCACCGGCATCGAGGTAGACATTCTCGAGGACGGCACGCTGGATCAGAAGCCCGCGCTGCTTGCGCGCTTGGACGTCGTCGTCGCGAGCGTGCACAGCAAGCTGCGGATGCCGGCGTCGGAGATGACGCCGCGCATGGTAGCGGCGATCAGCAACCCGCACGCCGACATCCTCGGCCACTGCACCGGCCGGCTCGTCACCGGCGGGCGGGGCACGCGGCCGGAGTCCGACTTCGACGCCGAGTTGGTCTTCGCGGCCTGTGCCCGGTTCGGCGTCGCCGTCGAGGTCAACTCCAGGCCCGAGCGGCTCGACCCGCCGAAGCGGCTGCTGCGCTTGGCCGTCGCGGCGGGCTGTCTGGTCTCGATAGACACCGACGCGCATGCGCCCGGCCAACTCGACTGGCAGCACTACGGGTGCGAGCGGGCCGCCAAGTGCAGCGTGCCGGCCGAATCAGTAGTCAACACGTGGCCCGTGGATGCCTTGCTGGCCTGGGCGGCTGACCACCAGCACGGCCGGTAACGACCGCGGCGCTGCGGGCCCGCAACGGCGGGATCGTTTCGCGATGAGACGATGCCGCGGTGATCGACATTCGGCTGGCCGCCGCGCGGTTCGAGACAGTGCGACCGGGGGTCACCACCCGGCACTGCTTTTCCTCCGGCGTGCACTACGAGCCGGATAACACCGCTTTCGGGCCAGTCCTCGCCGTCGACGAGCACGTCCTGGCGCCGGGCGCCGGGTTCGGGCGGCACGCCCACCGCGGCGTCGAGATCGTCAGCTGGGTCCTTGCCGGATCGCTGCGTCATGAGGAGTCCTCCGGACGGACCGAGCTGGTTGCGCCCGGTACCGCGCTGTGTCAGTCGACTGGCTCGGGCATCGTGCACGTCGAACGCAATGCGTCGGACGCCCACCTGCTGCACTTCGTGCAGATGATGGTGATGGGTGAGATCACGCCGCCGGATCACCTGCTCGGCGCACCGCCGCTGCGGGTGGGTGGGGGCGATTTCGCGGTGCTCTGTCCCGTCCCGCCGGTCGAACTGGCGGCGGCGGCGTACCTGCACCTGTTCGTCACGAACGGCAGGGTGTCAGCCGCCGGGCGCAGGCTGCAGACGGGCGACAGCGCGCGCGTACGCGACCAGGCGCTGACCGTCGCTGGGCGCGGGCAAGTACTCGTGTGGCGATCGGTCGAACCTCGTTCCGCCGGCCACCTGACCCGGGGGCGGCCGGGCGGAACTGAGGTCGAGACATGACGATGTCGACGGTGGATCTCGGCGGGCTTCCGGTGTCGGCGCTAGGGCCACGGGCTTCGCCTCAGGCGACCAGACGCGACCAGGTATCGGGCCCGACAATGCCGTCCACGGAGAGGCCGACGCGGCTTTGGAAACTGCGCGCCGCAGAGTCCGTCGCCAGGCCGAAGGCACCGTCCACGCTCAGCGAGAAGCCATGCGCGTTGAGCTGCGACTGAGCCGCCCGAACCGCATCGCCGACGCTCCCGCGGCGCACGGTGATGACCAGCGCCTCCCAGGTCTGCGGCCCGACGATCCCGTCGACCGCGAGCCCACGAGCGGACTGGAAACTGCGCACGGTTGACGCGGTGATCGGCCCAAACGCCCCGTCGGTGGACAGTGAATAGGCGCGCGCACGCAGGAGATACTGCACTGTCCGGACT
>JBHEMN010000107.1:0-10227 GCA_046262575.1 Jatrophihabitantaceae bacterium | reverse complement strand
TCTGCTGGGCGCGGGGCTGACTGAGCGTCTCAGCCGACGGCGGCCGCCGCCGCGCGCCCGGCGCTGCGACCGCTGAAGATGCAGCCGCCGAGAAACGTCCCTTCCAATGCGCGGTAGCCGTGCATGCCGCCGCCACCGAAGCCCGCGACCTCGCCGGCCGCGTACACCCCCGGCAGCGGCTCCCCGCCGGCCTGCAGCACCCGCCCCGACAGGTCGGTTTCCAACCCGCCCAGTGACTTGCGGGTCAGGATCGAGAGGCGGACCGCGATGAGGGGGCCTGCCTTGGGGTCGGTGAGTCTGTGCGGCGACGCCACCCGGCTGATCTTGTCCGGCAGGTAGGAGCGGGCCTGTCGCAGGGCGGCGATTTGGAGGTCCTTGGTGTACTCGTTGTCCATCTCGCGGTCGCGGCCGATGATCTCCCGGCGGACCGTCTCGGGGTCGAGAAGGGGTGTGTCGGTCACCGTGTTCATGCGGGCGATCAGCTCGTCGAGCGTGTCCGCCTGGACGAAGTCGATGCCCTTGTCGAGGAACGCCTGCACCGGCGCGGGCACGTCCGATCGCACCCGATCGATCACCTGACGCACGCTCTTGCCGGTCAGGTCGGGATTCTGTTCGGAACCCGACAGCCCGAATTCTTTGCCGATGATCTTCTTCGTCAGCACGAACCAGCTGTGATCGTGGCCGGTGGCCATGATGTGCTCGAGCGTGCCCAGCGTGTCGAAACCCGGGAAAAGCGGTACCGGGAGCCTGTTGCCGACCGCGTCGAGCCACACCGACGAGGGGCCGGGAAGGATGCGGATGCCGTGATTCGTCCAGATCGGGGCGTAGTTGTGTATGCCCTCGACGTAGTGCCACATCCGGTCGCGGTTGACGACGCGGGCACCGGCCGATTCGGTGATGCCGAGCATGCGTCCGTCGACGAAGTCGGGGACGCCCGCGATCATGCGCTTGGGCGGGGGACCCATGCGTTTGGGCCAGCTCGCCCGGACGAGGTCGAAGTTGCCGCCGATGCCGCCCGACGTGACGATCACCGCCTGGGCGCGCAGCTCGAACTCGGCGACCGCGACCCGCGAACTCGGGGCGGCCCGCTGCACCGCGGACGGTTCGAGCACCCGGCCACGCGCCCCGTCGACGACGCCGCCGGTCACGGTGAGCTCGTCCACCCGGTGCCGGAACGCGAAGCGCAGCAGCCCCCGGTCGGCTGCCGCCTTCACCCGGGCGACGAACGGCGCGATCAGCCCCGGCCCGGTGCCCCAGGTGATGTGGAAGCGCGGCACCGAGTTGCCGGGCCCGTTGGCGGTGTAGCCACCGCGCTCGGCCCAGCCGACGATCGGGAACCACCGCACTCCGCGCTCGTGCAGCCAGGCGCGCTTCTCACCTGCGGCGAACTCGACGTAGGCCTGGGCCCACCGCCGGGCCCAGACGTCGCTGGCGGCTGGGCCGTCGAGGCGGTCAAAGCCGGCTGTACCGAGCCAGTCCTGCCAGGCCAGTTCCTGGGAGTCCTTGATGCGCAGGCGGCGCTGCTCGGGCGAGTCGACGAAAAACAGCCCGCCGAAAGACCAGAAAGCCTGCCCACCCAAACACTGCTCGGGTTCCTGGTCGACAAGAATCACCTTGCGGCCGGCGTCGGTCAGTTCAGCCGCGGCAACCAGGCCGGCGAGCCCGGCCCCGACGACGAGCACATCGGCATCCAAAGCCATGCACGCCTCCTCGGACGGAGAGCCGCCTGTCGGATTCGAACCGACGACCTATCGCTTACAAGGCGATTGCTCTGGCCAGCTGAGCTAAGGCGGCAGCGGCGTCGAGGCTACCGCGCACCCCTCACCCGCGCTCACGACGGAACCCTATGCACGCTCGTGACGAAGGAACCGGCAGACTTAGCTACGGCACCGTAACCGCGAGGAGAATCGTGAGTCGCCAGTACAAGCCGAAAGCCGGATTCTGGATCCGGCTGTGCGTGATGATCCTGTATCCGTTGGACTCGATGCTCTTCCGCATCCGCTGGCAGCACCTCGAGCGCATGACGCCGCCGAGCAAGGGCGGCGTGATCATCGCCATCAACCACGTGTCGCACGTGGACACCGTGCTGATGGCGCGCTTTGTCTGGACGTCCGGCCGCGTGCCGCGTTTCATGATCAAGGCCGGGCTATTCACCAAGCCGATCGTGGGCCAGATCATGAAGGGGGCGGGCCAGATCCCTGTGCATCGCGGCACGACCGATGCCGCGAAGTCCCTGCGCGACGCCGTGAAGGCGCTCGAAGACGGTGAGGCGATCGTCATCTATCCCGAGGGCACGATCACCAAGGACCCGGCGCAGTGGCCGATGGAAGCCAAGACGGGCAGCGCGCGCCTGGTGTTGCTCTCCCCCGACACGCCGGTCGTGCCGGTCGGGCAGTGGGGCGCCCAGCAAGGCAAGGGGTTCTCCCTGAATCGGTTCAAGAGGCGCACCGCCGAGGCCTCGGTCGGCGAACCACTCGATCTCAGCCGCTTCCGCGGGGCGGAACCCACGGCCACGACGGTGCGCGAGATCACTGACACCATCATGTCGGCAGTGCGTGCCGAGGTGGCGGTACTTCGCGGCGAGCCCGCGCCCGAGGAATTCTTCAAGCCGTCGAAGGCGTACGTCGACAAGGCCTGACCCGCCGGCGGTGCCGGCCGAGGTTGACGCGGCCCCCTGTCGACGTGTCCAATGTCACTGCCCGACCGCTATGCCGGGCGGTCGGCGCTGCCTTCGACATCGGTGGGGCAGAACAAGGTCGTCCGTCCGGAAATCCGTGAGGTGTATCGACGGCGCCCAGCCAGCGCCCGAACCGCACCCGTACCCGGCGCGGTCCGCCACACCGAACGAGGGAGCTCCCCATGGCCGACGTCACCTATATCAACGCCACCTGCCTCTATCCAGGCAACCCAGTCCCAGCGGTCGATGCGCTGAATCTCGACGTCGAGGACGGCGAGTTCATGGTCCTGGTGGGGCCGTCGGGCTCCGGGAAGTCCACCGCCCTTCGCATGCTCGCGGGCCTCGAGGACGTCTCCAGTGGCGAGATCCAGATCGGCGGCACCGACGTGTCGCACCGGGCACCGAAGGATCGCGACATCGCGATGGTGTTCCAGAACTACGCGCTGTACCCGCACATGAGCGTCGGCGAGAACATGGGATTCGCGCTCAAACTCAAGGGCGTATCCAAGGCCGAGCGCGCCGCGAAGGTGCTCGAGGCGGCCAAGCTGCTCGACCTCGAGGCCTACCTCGACCGCAAGCCCAAGGCGCTGTCCGGCGGCCAGCGCCAGCGCGTTGCGATGGGGCGCGCGATCGTCCGTTCGCCCAGCGTCTTCCTCATGGACGAGCCGTTGTCCAACCTCGACGCCAAGCTCCGCGTGGAGACCCGGGCCAACATTGCCGCCCTGCAGACCCGGCTCGGCACCACAACGATCTACGTCACGCACGACCAGGTCGAAGCGATGACGATGGGCGACCGGGTCGCGGTGCTCAAGGACGGCAAGCTGCAGCAGTGCGACAGTCCGCGCAACCTCTACGACCGCCCCGGCAACGCGTTCGTCGCCGGCTTCATCGGCTCGCCCGCCATGAACCTGCGGACGGCGACGCTGACGCCCGATGGGGCACGCCTGGGCAACATCGACCTACCGCTGCAGAACTCGATCAAGGCCGCGGCGCAGGAAGCCGGCCTGTCGACGATCACGCTCGGCGTGCGGCCGGAATCGTTCACCGTCTCACCGGCCGGCAGCAACGGGCTGGCGCTCGAGGTCATCCTCGTCGAAGAGCTCGGTGCGGACGCCTTCGTCTACGGAACGCTCAAGGACGACGTGTCGGACAACAAGCATTTCGTGGCCCGCTTCGACGGCCGCGTCCCCCCGAAGATCGGCGATGTGGTCACCCTCGAGGTTCGCACCGGCGAGGAGCACGCGTTCCACCCGGAGACCGGCGAGCGCCTCGGCTGAGCCCGCAACGCCCGTGACCCAGCCACGCAGCGTGCACGGGCACACCCACCGCCTCGAACTGGCAGACGCGACGGTCCGCACCTGGGACGCCGCCGTGGTGTCCGCCGACCTGGAGTCGGGCATCGTGCTCGATCGCTCCGCGTTCTACCCCGGTGGTGGCGGCCAACCACCCGACCACGGCGTGCTGTTGTGGGGCGGGGTGCGGACCCGGATCGTCGGCACCCGCAAGGGCGACGAGCTGTACCTGCTACCCGCAGAAGGCGACCCGCTGCCGCCGGTCGGCACGGCGGTGCGCGGCGCGCTGGACGACGAGCGCCGTACCCAGTTGATGCGCACCCACTCCGGCCTGCACGTGCTCACCGGCGTGGTGTTCCGCGACTTCGGAGCGCTGGTCACCGGCGGCAACATGGAGCCGCTAACCGCGCGAATGGACTTCGATCTCGCCGAGGTGCCAGCCGACTTCAAGGAGCGCGTGGCGCAGGCGTGCAACGCCGAGATCACGCAGGACCGGCGCATCGAGGTCAGCGAACTACCCCGCGACGAGGCGTTCGCGATTCCGGACATCATTCGTAGCGCGACGAACCTACTGCCGCCCGACATCGAGATCGTGCGCATCGTTGACATCGTCGGGCTGGACACCCAGGCCGACGGCGGCACCCATGTGGCCTCCACGGCCATGATCGGCCGGGTCGAGGTGCGCAAAATGGAGAACAAGGGTCGAGGCTTTCGCCGGCTGCGCATCCAGATCCTCTGATTTGGCGCTGGCGCCGGCTGGGCGGCCGCGGTCAGGACTCGCGGCGACGGCGGGCGACCTCGGCCAGCGCCACCGCGGCCGCTACCGACGCGTTCAGCGACTCGGCCCCGCTGGCCATCGGGATCGACAGGGTCAGGTCGCAGGTGGCGCCGACCAGGCGTGACAGGCCGCGCCCTTCGGAACCGACCACGACCACGATCGGGTCACCGGCCATCTGCAGGTCATCGAGGGTGGTCGTGCCGTCCGCATCGAGGCCGACCACGTACATGCCGGCCTGCTGGCAGTCCTTGAGCGCCCGCACCAGGTTGGTGACCTGCGCGACGGGGATGCGCGCCGCGGTACCTGCTGACGTTCGCCAGGCTGTGGCGGTCACGCTGGCTGCGCGCCGCTGCGGCAGGATCACACCGTGCGCGCCGAACGCCACCGCCGAGCGGATGACGGCACCCAGGTTGCGCGGGTCGGTGACGCCGTCGAGCGCGACGAGCAGCGGTGCGGTGGTGGACTGGGCCGCCGCGGCGAGGACGTCCGGCAGCTCGCGGTAGGCGAACGGCGGCACCTGCAGCGCGATGCCCTGGTGCAGCAGCCCACCGGTCTTGCGGTCCAGTTCACCGCGCCCGATCTCGAGCAGGGCGATACCCCGGTTCGACGCCAGCCGGATCGCCTCCGTGACGCGCTCGTCGGACTCGAGACCGACCGCTACGTACAGTGCGGTGGCCGGCACCCTCGCCCGCAGCGCCTCCGCCACCGGGTTGCGACCGACCAGCAGTTCTGCAGCTTCAGCGCTGCGACTGCGCGCAGCGCCGGGCCCGGTGCGTCCGCTGCCCTGTTCGCGGCGCCCGGCCGAGGCGGCGCGGCGCGCGGCCGGATGGCCCTTGCGTTCCACGGCGGGCGGTGTGGGGCCTCGGCCGGTCAGCGCCCGCTTGACGTGGCCCCCCGAGCCGACCTGGGCGCCCTTCTTCGACTTGCGGATCGCGCCCTGCCGTTGCGAATTGCCCGCCATTACCGGGCTGCCCTCTGCGAGTCCGCGAGCGTCCAGCGGGCGCCGGACGGGGTGTCCTCGACGAGCACGCCCGCCTGCGCGAGCTGGTCCCTGATGGCGTCAGATGCCGCGAAGTCTCCGCGCGCGCGGGCAGCGGCTCGCTGTTCGAGCGCGACGTGCACCAGTGCGTCAAGGACCGCCGTCAGATCGGGTGCCGCCGGGTCGGCCCACCGCACCGGGTTGATGCCCAGGACGTCGGTCATCGCGAGTACCGAATGCAGCGTCCCCCGCACCGCGACCCGGTCGCCGCGGGCGAGCGCCGAGTTCCCTTCACGCACGACCGTATGGATGGCCGCCAGCGCGAGCGGGACCCCCAAGTCGTCGTCCATGGCATTGGCGAAGTCGGCACACAACATCCCTAGCCCTGCTCCACCAGACGCGTCGGCACCGATGAACTCGACCCCGCGTTCGACGAAATTCTCGATGCGGCGATACGCGGCCGCCGCCTCGGCCAGCGAACCCGGGGCGTACTCGATGGCACTGCGGTAATGGGCTGCGCCGAGGTAGTACCGGATCTCCACCGGGCGCCAATCCTTGACGAGTTCGGTGACCTGCAAGGTGTTGCCGAGCGACTTGGACATCTTCTCGCCCGCCAAGGTCACCCAGTTGTGGTGCAGCCAGTAGTTCGCGAAGCCGTCACCTGCAGCCTTCGACTGCGCGATCTCGTTCTCGTGGTGCGGAAAGATCAAGTCGATGCCGCCGCCGTGGATGTCGAACGTCGGCCCGAGGTACTTCGTGGCCATCGCGGAGCATTCCAGATGCCACCCAGGCCTGCCGGGGCCCCACGGCGTCGCCCAGGCCGCGGTTGCGGGCTCCTCCGGCCTGCTTGCCTTCCACAGCGCGAAGTCACGCGGATCGCGCTTTCGCGCGCGGCCGGCGGTGTCGACGGCCGGCACAACGTCGGCGCCACGTTGCCCGGACAGCGCGCCGTAGGCGGGAAAGGACGCCACGTCGAAGTAGACGTCGCCGTCGACCGGGTAGGCATGGCCGCGCTCGATCAGGCGCTGCATCAACTCGACCATTTCGGTGACGTGGCCGGTGGCGCGCGGCTCGTAGGTGGCGGGCAGGCAACCCAGGATGTCGTACGCCTCGATCACGGCACGCTCGTTCTCGTAGGACCAGTCCCACCAGGACCGGCCGGCCTCGGCAGACTTGGCGAGGATCTTGTCGTCGATGTCCGTGATGTTGCGCACGAAGGTCACCTGATGGCCGCTGTGCATGAGCCACCGCCGCAAGATGTCGAAGTTGACGGACGAGCGCAAATGACCGATATGCGGGCGGCCCTGCACGGTGAGCCCGCACAGGTAGATCGACGCCTTGCCGGGTTCGAGCGGAATGAACTCCCGCAGGGACCTGGTCGAGGAGTCGTAGAGGCACAGCGTCACGGGGCCATCGTAGTGATGACTCAGCGCTCGGGGACGCGCTGCGCAGCCACCCCGCGACGAACCGCACGCTCGCGCGGGATCGCGGCGCCAGTTGCGCTCCTTCGCGCGCCCGACCATCGTCGATAGCAGTACTCGTACCGTCGTGTTTCGCCCGGAGCACGCCAGGTGCCGGGCAATGGTCGGGGAAATGCTGCATCGCACCAGATAGCGTCGCGATGTGAGCAACCAAGAGCTGCGTCCGGAATCGGTCGTCGTCGCGAGCGGACGGCCACCGCGGACCCCGCGAGCCCCGATGAGCACCCCGATCGTGCTGTCCGCACCGTTCCAGCACGGCCCCGATGACAACTACTACCTGCGACAGGGCAGTAGCGACACGATCCGGGCCTTCGAGGATGCCGTGGGTGCGCTCGAGGGTGGCAACGCCCTCGCATTCGGCAGTGGCATGGCGGCAATTGCCGCGGTCGTCGAGGGACAGCCCACCGGGGCGGTGGCGGTCGTGCCCGAGGCCGGGTACTCGGGCTGCGTGACCCTCTTCGACGAGCAGCAGCGCATGGGCCGGATGCAGGTACGCCCGGTCGACACCACCGACACCGCGGCGGTCGTGGCGGCGCTGGACGGTGCCGATCTGCTGTGGCTGGAGTCCGTGACGAACCCGCTGATGGGCGTCGCCGACCTGGCTGAGCTGATCAGCGCTGCGCACGACGTGGGCGCGATCGTGTGTGTCGACTCGACGTTCTCGACGCCGCTGGTCGTGCGGCCACTCGAGCACGGCGCGGACGTCGTCATGCACTCGGCGACGAAGTATCTCTCCGGCCATTCCGACCTGCTGATGGGTGTGCTGATCACCCGCTCCGCGCCGCTGGGCGTCGCGCTCAAGCTGCGCCGGGACCTGACCGGAGGCCTGCCCGGGGCGCTGGAGTCCTATCTCGCACTGCGCGGTCTGCGAACGCTGGCTCTGCGCATGGAACGGGCCCAGGCCAACGCCTACGACCTGGCGTCGCGCCTGGCGGGGCATCCGTCCGTCACACGGGTGCGCTTTCCCGGGCTGGCGTCAGACCCGGGGCACGAACGCGCGACCCGGTTGCACCGGGGATACGGCGCAATCATCTCCTTCGAGCTCGCCGGATCAGCCGATGACGCCGAGCGGGTGTGCCAGTCGGTGCACCTGATCAGTCACGCGACGAGTCTCGGCGGTGTCGAGTCTCTGATCGAGCGCCGGGCCCGCCATGCGGTCGACTCGGCCCACGGCGCTCCGCCGACGCTGTTGCGGCTCTCAGTCGGCATCGAGCACGTCGAGGACCTCTGGGCTGATCTGGTGCGGGCCCTCAGCTGACCCGCCCACCCCCTCGGTTGGCGTTCTCAGCGCGTGAGTAGCGCGGTCGCGATCGCGGCCACGCCCTCGCCGCGGCCGGTAAAACCGAGGCCGTCGGACGTGGTAGCGCTCACCGACACCGGAGCACCGGCCGCCGTTGACAGTGCCGCCTCGGCCTCGGCACGGCGCGGCGCGATCCTCGGCGCGTTGCCGATCACCTGCACCGCAACGTTGCCCACCTGCCAACCCTGCGCCGCGACGAGCCGCACTGCCTCGGCGAGCAGAGCCGTCCCCGACGCGCCCGCCCAATCGGGATCGGCCGTGCCGACTGCCGCGCCCAGGTCCCCGAGCCCGGCAGCAGAGAGCACCGCGTCACATGCAGCGTGCGCCGCAACGTCGCCATCGGAATGACCGGCGCACCCGTCGACCCCCGGCCACAGCAGGCCGGCCAGCCAGCACGGCCGACCCGGTTCGACGGGATGGATGTCGATGCCGATGCCGATGCGGACCTCGGTCATCGCGACGCCGCCGCTTCGGCCAGCGCCAGATCCCACGGTCGGGTGATCTTGAACAACTCATCGGCGCCCGCGACGACCGACACACGCACCCCGCGGGCCTCGACGAGCGCGGCGTCGTCGGTTGCGCCCGCGCCGTCGGACGCGGCGTGCGCCTCGGCCAGCACCGAGCGCCGAAACCCCTGCGGCGTCTGCACCGCCCGCAGCGACGTGCGGTCAAGCGTCTCGATGACCGCGCCGGAGGCATCCACCCGCTTCACGGTGTCAGCGACCGCGATTGCGGGCACGACCGCGTCGGCACCGCCCGACAGTGCTGCGAGCACCCGGCTGATGACCTCGGCGGGCACGAACGGCCGCGCCACGTCGTGCACCAGTACGGCGTCGACATCGGCGGCCAAGGCGGCAAGGCCGCAATCGACGGATTCCTGCCGAGTGCGCCCACCGCCGACGACAGCCGCCCCCGGGGCCAGTGCCGCGGCGGAGTCGATCAGCGCGGGCGGGACCACCAGCACCAGATCTCGCACTCGCGGGTGCGCGGCGAAGCGGCCGACCGCATGTTCGAGCAACGTGCGCCCGGCGACCAGGCAGAACGCCTTGGGCACGCCGGCACCCAGCCGCCTTCCGTCACCGGCAGCAACAAGAATGGCGGCGACGGTCAGGTGACCGGTCGCCGCCATCGTTGGCCAAGCCTCGTTCAGGCCACAGCCTCGGCGAGCACCTCGTCGAGTACGACCTCCGCCTTGTCCTCGTTCGTGCCCTCGGCGAGCGCGAGCTCGCTGACCAGAATCTGCCGGGCCTTGGCCAGCATCCGCTTCTCACCGGCCGACAGGCCACGGTCGCGGTCGCGGCGCCACAGATCGCGGACAACCTCGGCGACCTTATTGACGTCGCCCGACGCGAGCTTTTCGCCGTTGGCCTTATACCGGCGTGACCAGTTCGTGGGCTCCTCGGTGTGCGGCGCCCGCAGAACCTCGAAGACCTTGTCCAGGCCTTCCTGTCCGACCACATCGCGAACGCCCACGATTTCGGCATTCTCAGCCGGCACGAGCACGGTCAGGTCCCCTTGGGCGACCTTCAAACGAAGGTAGGTTTTCTGCACACCCTTGAGCAGTCGCTCCTCGATGGCCTCGATCAACGCCGCCCCGTGATGCGGGTAGACAACGGTCTCACCGACCTTGAATGTCATGTGTTCGAGCCCCTTTCGATCTATCAAGAGTAACACGCAGGGCTCGGCTCAATCTGGGAATGTTTTCGAATAACCCACCGCC
>JBHEMN010000106.1:0-6404 GCA_046262575.1 Jatrophihabitantaceae bacterium | reverse complement strand
GTGCCGGACCGGCTGGTAGTGCTAGCCGATGCCTTCGCTGACGCAATCGCGCGGTTCGCCCCTGACGTCGTCGCCGTTGAGCGTGTCTTCAGCCAGCACAACGTCCGCACCGTCATGGGCACCGCGCAGGTCGCCGGCCTGGCGATGGCGGCGGCCGCCCGGGCCGGCCTGCCCGTCGCCCTGCACACCCCCAGCGAGGTGAAGGCTGCCGTCACTGGATCGGGCGTTGCCGGCAAGGCGCAGGTCGGCGCGATGGTCGCCAGGCTGCTCAGGCTGGCCGAGATGCCGCGCCAGGCAGACGCTGCGGACGCCCTCGCGTTGGCGATTTGCCACGTCTGGCGGGGAGCTGCGCAAATCCGGCTGGCTGCTGCGGTCGCGGGTTCGGCGAGGATGGACGGATGAGAGAGCTCGAAGTCAGTTACGACCGCGACACGCTGCGCGAGGTCTATGCCGACCACGCTGCTGTCCGCGACCGTATCGGTGACCTGCGCACAAGCATTCGCACCGCCGCTGACCCGGTCGCCGAACTGCTCGCTCGCGGCGAACTGGTCGCCCGGCTGCGTGGCCTCGGTGATCTCGAAGACGCGCTGGCCGAGGCACGCTTGGCTGCCGAGCGCGCCGAGATCGTCGGCACACCGGTCCAGCAGCACCTCGCGGCGTTGCGCCTGGCTCACGTGCTTCAGTGGCGCACCGAGTTTGCCGACTCGAACCTCATGTTCGAGGACCTGCTGACTGGGCTGGACCGTTTCGGGCCGGTCATCGAGGCGTTCACCCACCAGCGCGCGGGCGAGAACGCCTACGACCAGGGGCACTTCGCCCGAGCGCGAGACCACTTCGCCCGCGCGCTCTCCATTCGTCGCGAGTTCGAGGCGCCCGAAGACCAGATCGCCTCGTCGCAACTGGCTATGGATGCGGCAGGGCGTGGCATGAAACGGGCGACATGATCGCCAGTGTGCGCGGGACCGTCGCCGCGGTCGGCCCCGACGGCGCCGTCCTCGAGGTAGGGGGAGTGGGTTTGACGGTCTCCTGTTCGCCGGGCACGCTGGCCCGGCTGCGCGTCGGCGAGGCCGCGCGCCTGGCCACCAGCCTCGTCGTCCGTGAGGACTCCCTGACCCTCTACGGCTTTGCCGATGACGACGAGCGGGCGCTGTTCGAGCTGCTACAGACGGCGAACGGCGTCGGCCCGAAACTGGCCCAGACCATGCTGGCCGTCTACCCGCCCCGCGAGTTGCGCCGTGCGGTGGCCACCAGCGACCTTGCCGCGTTGACCAGGGTGCCCGGCATAGGCCGTAAGGGAGCCGAGCGCATCGTTCTCGAGCTGCGTGACCGCATCGGCTCGATCGATGGTCCGGACGGCCGCGTCGACCTGGGCGGCCTGACCGCCGTCGGGCCTCGGCGCGATCAGCTCGCCCACGCCCTGGCCGGACTCGGGTTCTCCGGTAAGGAGGCCAACGACGCCATCGACGTCGTTGTCGCTGACCAGGCAGCGGGCGAGGCCCCTGACATCTCGGCCATGCTGCGCCGTTGCATCCAACTCCTCGGCCGCACCCGATGACGAGCGAGGCCGCACCGTGACGGCCCCCGACGAGGATGTGGCATCTCCTTTTCCCATGCTCGGGGAGCACGAGGCCGAGGCCAGCCTGCGCCCTAAGCGGCTCAACGAGTTCGTCGGGCAGCCGAAGGTCCGTGAGCAGCTTGCGCTCGTGCTCGAGAGCGCGTTGCGACGTAGCCGTCCCCCCGACCACGTCCTGCTCTCCGGGCCGCCCGGGCTCGGCAAGACCAGCCTCGCGATGATCATCGCCGCTGAACTCGGTGCACCGATCCGGGTGACGAGCGGCCCGGCGATCGAACGTGCCGGGGACCTCGCCGCGCTCCTGACCAGCCTGGGCGAGGGCGAGGTGCTGTTCATCGACGAGATCCACCGCATCGCGCGACCTGCCGAGGAATTGCTGTACTTGGCGATGGAGGATTTCCGGGTCGACGTCATCGTCGGTAAGGGCCACGGTGCCACCGCGATCCCGCTCGAGCTGGCGCCGTTCACCCTGGTGGGCGCGACCACCAGGGCCGGACTGCTCACCGGTCCGCTGCGCGACCGCTTCGGATTCACCGGTCACATGGACTTCTACGACCCCGCCGAGCTCGAGCAGGTTCTGCGCCGTTCGGCCGAACTGCTCGGCGTCGCGCTGGAACCCGAGGGGGGCACCGAGATCGCCGGCCGCTCACGCGGCACCCCGCGTATCGCCAACCGGCTGCTGCGGCGGGTCCGCGACTACGCCGAGGTGCGCGCCGACGGAATCGTCACCGAGCCGATCGCCCGGGCGGCACTGGCCGTATACGACGTCGACCAGCTCGGCCTGGACCGGCTCGACCGGGCGGTGCTCGAAGCGCTCGTGCGCCGCTTCGGCGGAGGGCCGGTGGGAGTCGGCACCCTTGCGGTCGCAGTCGGTGAGGAGGTGGAGACGGTCGAGGAGGTCGCGGAGCCGTTCCTGGTCAGGGCCGGCCTGCTCGCCCGAACGCCCCGTGGTCGCGTCGCCACCCCCGCCGCCTGGACGCATCTCGGTGCGATCCCGCCCCCGAGTGCTGGTCCCACACTGTTCGATCCGCCGGTCTGAAGCGGTCGAGGCGGCTATTCGTCCCGCACCGCCTAGACTGGACGCCGTCCGCGTTGTCGTCTGCCCAGAATCGTCGTTGCCATGTATTGGCCATACCTGCTCGTCCTCGCCGGACTGCTCGCGCTGTTCGTCTACGGCCAGCGCAAGCGCCGTCTGCTGCTGACCCAAGAGGCGGAGCGGATCAGCGAGATCGGCTTCGGTGACGAGGTGATGACCACCTCGGGTCTGTACGGCACGGTGGTGGGCCGCAATGACGACGGGACGGCGCAACTGGCCATCGCCCCGGGCGTCGAGGTGAAGTGGGCGCTGGCGGCGTTGCGCGACGCCAAGTCCCTGCCAAACCGGTACCGCAAAGGCCTGGCCGGTGCCCACGACGAGGATGCCGACCCGCCGAACGAGGCCGATCCCGCCCCTTAGGCGCCACCGTCGGGCCGCAGCACAGCGTTGTCGGTCATACTGTGTCGTCGAGCCGCGCGGAGCAGCACGGGCCGCAGCTTTCCCAGACCGCTTGACCATGCGAATTCGAGGAGAACAGTCCCCGTGGCACCACCGGTAGGAACGCTGCGTGTCGGGCGTTACTTTCTCGCCTTGATCCTCCTGCTCGCCCTGCTCTACTCGATTGTGTTCTGGCCCGGCGCGCGCCACAGTCCCAAGCTCGGACTGGACCTGGTCGGCGGCACGCAGGTGATCTTCACCGCGAAGACCGATGCCGGGAAGACACCGTCGAGTTCATCGATGAACCAGGCCAAGCAGATCATGGAGAACCGGGTCAACGGGTCAGGTGTCACCGAGGCGACCGTGATCATCCAAGGCTCGAACCGGATCATCATCTCCATCCCCGGCAACACCAACACCGACGTCGCCAAGCTCGGCAAGGCCGCGGTTCTCAACTTCCGCCCAGTCGTGATGCCAGCAGTGCCGGTCTTTCACCCGACGGCCAGGCGGGGCTCGCCCGCCACCGGGCCGGCGTCGCCGAGTGGAACGCCGAGTACCACGGCGAGCGGGTCGCCGTCCGCCACGGGCACACCCCCTGCGAACAGGTCGGCTTCGCCGAGCACGACGGTCAAGAAGTTGGCCGGTCTGGACGCAACCGACCCGCTGCCGTTGGCCGTTCCCCGGGCGGCGCCTACATCGTCGGCGCGCCCGAGGCCCCCGACGTCCTCAGCGGCCAAGAAATCGGGCACAAGCAGCCCATCGACCGCTCCGAGCTCGTCCGCCGCCACCGTGCCGCCTGCCACCGCGACCCCGTTCGCCAGCTTGAAGTTCCCGATTCCCACGAGTGACATCGAATTCGCCAAGCTCAACCCCACCCAACAGCAGCAGTTGCAAGCCGCGCTGAGCACCTTCGACTGCAACGCAGCGCAGGACGAGAAGGACTTGCCCGCCAAGGTCTTCCTGGCCTGCGACGACGGGAAATCCTATGGCGCGCAGATCGCCTACCTGCTCGGGCCGGTGATCGTGCCGGGTCACGAGATCAAGGGAGCGTCGGCCCAGGCGCCCAACGTCAGTCAGGGTCAGACCGAATGGACCGTCTCCCTCGACCTGAAATCCACCGGTTCGACCAACTGGGCCAAGTACACCGGGGCACACAATCTGGGGAGCTCGACGGCCAGGGGCGGCCCGGTGACGCAGTGCGGCCCTACGTCGACACCCTGTGCGGACTACGTGGCGTTCACCCTTGACGGCAATGTGATCTCCTCGCCGGTCAACCAGGAGGCAATTGGCGCGGGCATCAAGACCCAGATCACGGGCAACTTCACCCAGCGCACCTCCAAGCAACTCGCTGACCAGCTCAGGTACGGCACGCTGCCCCTGAGCTTCAAGGCCGATCAGGCTCAGACCGTCTCAGCGACACTGGGAACCTCGCAGCTCAAGGCGGGCCTGCTCGCCGGCGGTATCGGGCTGGTGCTCGTCGTCGTGTACTCCCTGATCTATTACCGCGCCCTGGGCCTGGTCACGATCGCGTCGCTCATCGTGTCCGGCGGCCTCACCTACGGTGCGCTGGTTGTTCTCGGTACCCAGATCGGTTTCACGTTGAGCCTGGCGGGTATCGCCGGCTTCATCGTCGCCGTCGGTATCACCGCCGACTCTTTCGTCGTCTTCTTCGAACGGATGAAGGACGAGGTGCACGAGGGCCGTTCGGCACGCGTGGCGATCCCACGCGCATGGGTCCGGGCACGGCGCACGATTCTGTCTGCGGACACCGTGTCCTTCCTCGCCGCGGCAACCCTGTACTACTTCGCTGCGGGCGACGTGAAGGGCTTCGCGTTCACCCTGGGCCTGTCCACGGTGCTCGACCTCGTCGTCGTGTTCCTGTTCACCCACCCGCTGGTGTCGTGGCTCTCCCGCAAGAAGGCGTTCGGTTCGGCTCGCTTCACCGGCCTCAACGCCGTTCGCGACGGCGGTATCGCCGCTGCGGCACCCGAGCCTGCGCTGCGGTCGCGCACGAAGCCCGCCCGGGCCGCGACACGTTCACCGACAAGGACGGGACAGGCCCCGGTGGCCCTGCTCGAACGCGACGACGAGTTGTCCCTCGCCGAGCCGGACGCGGCCGAGCCCGAGACGGTGGTCGAGTCCGACACTCCGGTCGAACCGACGGCCACCGAGCCCGAGACGGTGGTCGAGGCGCAGACCATGGTTCAAGCTGAGCCGCGGATCGAGCAGGCGAGCGCCGCGCCCACTGCTGGCGCTGAGTCCGAGGCAGAAAAGCCACGTCGGCGGACCGTGCCCGAACCGGGCTCGGCAGCGGAAAGGGCCGCGCTGCGCCGCGCCAAGCTGCGGGCCCAAGCTGACGAGAAAGACAAGAGCTGATGTCCGCCGCCCGCATGCTGGTTCGTCGGCTCTACCGTGGCGAAACCCGGATCAACTTCATCGGCTCGCGCCGCCGGTGGTACCTCGCCTCGCTGGTGTTGATCACCATCTGCGTCCTCAGTTTCGTCTTGCGCGGCTTCAATTACGGCGTCGAGTTCAAGGGCGGCACCCAGTTCCAGATCCACTCGGCCGGCACGGCTATCACGACGGACGAGGCGAACAGTGCCTTCTCCGCGGCGGGGGTTGCACCCGCTGGTCCGCCTCAGGCGGTCGGCTCGGGCTCGAGCCGGCAGATCGTCGTCAAGACCGCCACGCTCACGCCCGACGCTCAGAAGGCGCTCACGGGCAAGGTCGCCGACCAGTTGCACATCAAGGCGAACACCATCTCGGTCGATGCCGTCAGCTCGAGTTGGGGCCACAACATCACCGTGAAGGCGATAGAGGGGCTGATTGTCTTTCTCATCGTGGTCTCGATCTACATCGCCATCCGCTACCAGTGGCGGATGGCGGCGGCCGGCATTCTCGCGCTGGTGCACGACCTCATCGTCGCGGGCGGCATCTACTCCATCGTCGGTTTCGAGGTGACGCCCTCCACGGTCGTCGGCTTGCTGACGATCCTCGGTTTCTCCCTCTACGACACGGTCGTCGTCTACGACAAGGTCGCCGAGAACGCCAAGGACATCCTCGCCGGCTCCCGGATGACGTACGCCGAAGCCGCGAACCTCGCGGTCAACCAGACGCTGATGCGCTCGATCAACACGTCGCTCATCGCGCTGCTGCCGGTCGCCGGCCTGCTGTTCGTCGGCGCCGGCATCCTCGGCGTGGGCACGATCAAGGACCTCGCGTTGATCCTGTTCGTCGGGCTCGCGTCGGGTGCGTACTCATCGCTGTTCCTCGCCACGCCCATCGTCGTGGACGTCACCGAGCGGGACGCGCAGTACAAAGCCCTCACCAAGCGCGTCGTCGCGAAGCGATCGAGCG
>JBHEMN010000105.1:0-6883 GCA_046262575.1 Jatrophihabitantaceae bacterium | reverse complement strand
CGCGCTGATCATGGCGCCGAACAAGACACTGGCCGCCCAACTCGCCAATGAGCTGCGCGAGATGCTGCCCAACAACGCCGTCGAATATTTCGTCAGCTACTACGACTACTACCAGCCCGAGGCCTACGTCCCGCAGACCGATACCTATATCGAGAAGGACAGCTCGGTCAACTCCGAGGTCGAACGGCTGCGGCACTCCGCAACGATGTCCCTGCTGACCCGCCGCGACGTGGTCGTGGTGGCGACGGTGTCCTGCATATACGGCCTGGGTACACCGCAGGAATACGTCGACCGTTCGGTGCGGCTGCGCGTGGGCCAGGAAATCAGCAGGGACAAGATCCTGCGTGGCCTGGTCGACGTGCAGTACACCCGCAACGATCTTTCCTTCACCCGAGGCACGTTCCGCGTCCGCGGCGACACCATCGAGATCTTTCCCGCATACGAGGAGCTGGCCATCCGGGCCGAGATGTTCGGCGACGAGATCGAGCGGTTGTACTACCTGCATCCGCTCACCGGCGAGGTTGTGCGCGAGGTCGACGAGGTGTTCGTCTTCCCGGCGACGCACTATGCGGCCGGCCCCGAGCGCATGGAGCGTGCCATCCGCGGTATCGAGGCCGAGCTCGCCGCGCGGCTGGCCGAGCTGGAATCGCAGAACAAGCTGCTCGAGGCGCAACGGTTGCGCATGCGCACCGCCTACGACGTCGAGATGATGCGCCAGGTGGGGTTCTGCTCGGGCATCGAGAACTACTCTCTGCACATCGACGGCCGCCAGCCCGGCAGCGCGCCGAACTGCCTGCTCGACTACTTCCCCGACGACTTCCTGCTCGTCATCGACGAGTCACACGTGACGGTGCCGCAGACCGGCGGCATGTACGAGGGCGACATGTCGCGCAAGCGCATGCTGGTCGAGCACGGCTTTCGGCTGCCGTCGGCGATGGACAACCGGCCGCTGAAATTCGAGGAGTTCGTCGATCGCATCGGTCAGACGGTCTACCTGTCCGCCACCCCCGGGTCATATGAATTGGGGCGTACCAACGGCGAGTTCGTCGAGCAGGTGATCCGCCCGACGGGACTGGTCGACCCGGAGGTTGTCGTGAAGCCCACGAAGGGCCAGATCGACGACCTGGTGCACGAGATCCGCGAGCGGGCCGAGCGTAACGAGCGAGTTCTGGTCACCACGCTGACGAAGAAGATGTCCGAGGACTTGACGGACTACCTGCTCGAGCTGGGAATCCGGGTGCGTTATCTGCACTCCGAGGTAGACACCCTGCGCCGGGTCGAGTTGCTACGCGAGCTGCGCCTGGGTGAGTTCGACGTGCTGGTGGGCATCAACCTCCTGCGCGAGGGGCTCGACCTGCCCGAGGTGTCGCTGGTGTCGATCCTCGACGCCGACAAGGAGGGCTTCCTGCGCTCGGGCACCTCGCTCATCCAGACCATCGGCCGCGCGGCCCGCAACGTGTCGGGTCAGGTTCACATGTACGCCGATTCGATCACCCCGTCCATGCAGAAAGCCATCGACGAGACGAACCGGCGTCGCGACAAGCAGGTCGCCTACAACCTCGAGAAGGGTGTCGACCCGCAGCCGTTGCGCAAGCGGATCGCCGACATCACCGACATGCTGGCCCGCGAGGCGGCCGACACCGAGCAGTTGCTGGGCTCAACCCCGACGGGCGGCTCAGGTCGCTCACAGTCGCGCGGCAAGTCCGCGGTGCCCGGTCGCGGCGGGCGCGGCGTCTCGGCAGGAGTGCTAGGCGTGGGGGCTCACGCGGGAGCGCTCGACGTCGCCCTGATGCCACGCGCCGAACTGGCCGACCTGATCCAGCAGCTCAACGACCAGATGCTCGCAGCGGCGCGCGAGCTGCAGTTCGAGATCGCCGCTCGCCTTCGCGACGAGATCACGGACTTGAAGAAGGAGCTGCGCGGCATGGACGCGGCGGGGGTCGGCAGATGAGCGTGGGGTTTCAGGTGAGCGTCGATGCCGACGGACCCGAGCGGTTGGGGCAATGAACCTCTGGGTCCGCGGTGACCGATGCGGCTCGGCATGCAGTCAGCGGTGCGGGGAGTGGAGTGTCAGGGTCACCGGGCATTCGGATCACCTTGGTGGGCATGACCTGACTTTTCAGCGCCCCTGAGAGGTGCCCAACGGACGCGCTCCTGCCTGCGAAATGGCCTGCGCGGCCAAGGCGTGCCCGGCGCGCAAGGACGCTGCGATGTCGCCGCCGGCCGCCCGCGCCGCGAGCACCCCCGCCGCAAACGCGTCACCCGCGCCGGTGGAATCGATCGAAACCGTCCCGCCCGCCGGCACCTCGAGGACGTCGGTGCCGTCGGACCACACTGCCGCGCCGGCCCCGCATTTCACGATTGCTTCGCCACTCTGCTGGGCCACCCTCCTTGCGGCCGCGGTGGGTTCTGTGCAGCCGGTCAGCACGCGCGCCTCGTCCAGGTTTGCGAACAGCAGCACACCGGGACCGATCCAGGACCGGAACTGCGACGCTCCCACCTGCGCCAGGGGCGCCGCCGAGGCCGCGTCGACCGAGATGGGGCAGCTTGCCGCCCGCGCCTGAGCGAGCGCGCCGAGCGCTGCCGGCCGTGAGTCAGACAGGAACAGGGCGTAACCGGAGACGTGCAACAGCGGCTGGGCTGCGAACAGCTCCGGGGGCAGAGCTACCTCCCCGAGCCCGGCGTTGGCACCCGCGGAGGGCACCATCGTGCGCTCGCCGTCTGCGTCGACGAGCACGATGCAGGTTCCGGTCGGGCGTACGGGGTCGACACTCACGGCCAGGTCGATGCCCGCCGCCGCGAGTTCGTCCATTGCGCGACGGCCGAGTGCGTCATCGCCGACGCGGCCGATGAACGTGGTGGGCAGCCCGGCCCGGACCAGCCAGGCCGCTGTGTTGGCCGCCGAGCCGCCGCTGTAGATGCCGACGGGCGCCGGCGTGTCTGAACCGAGCGCCAGCGGGCCGGGCAGCCGGGCCAGAACGTCCATCATCAGGTCGCCGAGGCACACGGCGCGGGTCATGCCGTGCAGTATTCAACGGCGACCTCGGCGGCAACGCGCGCGTTGTTCAGCACCAGGGTGACATTCGCCGCCAGCGAGGCACCGTGGGTCTCGCGGTGGAAGAAGTCAAGCAGGAACGGTGTAACCGCCTGTGCGCGCACTCCCGCCGCGTCGGCCGCGGCGAGGCCGGCAGCCAGCACCCGGTCGTGCAGGTCGCGGTCCAGCTCGTCACTGGGCCCGATCGGGTTGGCCAGCACCAGGCCGTACGCGTCGGTGCCGAGCTCCGCACGTTGCCGCAGCACCTCGGCGACTTCGAGCGGCGAGTCGACCCGCCAGTCCAGCGGATAACCGGAGTCGGCTCGGTAGAAGCCGGGAAACTGGTTCGTGCGGTAGCCCAGCACACCGACATTCAACGTCTCCAGGCGCTCGAGCGTCGCACCCACGTCGAGGATCGACTTGATACCCGCGCACACGACGAGAACGGGCGTACGGGACAGGGTGACGAGATCGGCCGACTCGTCCCACGTGTCGCGGGCCCCCCGATGGACGCCGCCGAGGCCGCCAGTGGCGAACACCGTGATCCCGGCACGCGCCGCGAGGTGTGCGGTGGACGCCACCGTCGTCGCGCCCATCGCGCCTCGTGCGGCCGCGGTGGCGATGTCACGCACGCTCACCTTCGTCACGTCCGGATCGCCGGCCACCCGGCCCAGCGCTTCGTCGTCCAAACCGACGCGAACCGTGCCGTCCACGACGGCGATGGTGGCCGGCACCGCGCCGCCGGCCCGCACCGCGGTCTCGATCTCGCGGGCGATGCGCAGGTTGTCCGGCCGCGGCAGGCCGTGGCTGATGATCGTGCTCTCCAGCGCGACCACCGCTCGGCCGTCGGCCAGCGCCGCCGCCACCTCCGAATGGATCAGCACACAGGGACCCTACGGCGCCGCACCATCCCGACAGGCAGCGTCGCGAGCGCCGCGACCGCGAACGAGAACAGCGAAGCGCTCATCCAGCTGGCCGGGACAAAATGCAGCGAGGAGTCAACGTTGACCCAGAAGCGTTGCCACCACGAGATGAAGCCGGGGTTGATCAGCTGGTAGGCGCAGAAACCCAGCACCCACGGCACGAGCATGAGCCAGCGTGCGGGTGCCCCGGTCGAGGAATCCCAGCCACGGCGCCCGCCGAGAACGAAGTAGTCCACGATGAAGACCGCTGACATCGGGATGAACACCGAGCCGATGAGGTACAGGAAATTCTGGTAGTCGGCGAAGTTCAGCACCAACGCGCCGACTGTTGCCAGCGTGCCGACGAGGACGGCGAGCACCCGCCGGTCGGCTAGCGGGCGCAGGTTCTGTATCGACACCACGGTCGAGTAGACGTTGGTGAACGATTCGTCCAGCTCGCGAAGGACGAGGATCCCGAAGGGCAGCCAACCCAGCGGTAGCGCGATGAATGCCGCGAAGAGCTGCGAGTGGTTCGCGTCGTCTGCGTGCACGATCGTGGAGAACGCGAGCAGGCCGAGCGCGTAGTAGGCGATCTGGGTGAGGGAGTAGCCGAGCAGCGTCGCGCTGAATGCCGCATTCTTGGATCGGGCGTGTCGGGTGTAGTCCGCGGCCAGGGGCACCCAGGAGATAGACACGGCCATGACCGCGTCGGTGGCCAGCCAGAAGCCGGACCAGCCGCCGTGGGTGAATCCGGGCAGCGGATGCCGGGCGAACTCGACGAGGAAATAGAGGCTGGCAAGTATGACGGCGGCGAGCGCGTACCTGCGCAGGGTGCGCACCACGCCTAGGGGGCGCAACGACATCAGCGTCGTCAGCACCCCGGCCAGCACGATGTAGAGCCAGCGCACCTTCCACGGCAGCAGTTGCTCTGCGGCGGTCGAGATGACGACGAGTTCGAAGACACCCCACCCCAGGCACTGCAGCAAGTTCAGCACCGTCGGCAGGTAGGACAACCGTGCCCCGAACAGCCCGCGGAGCAGAACCATCGCCGGGCTGCCGGTCTCGGTCCCGGCCATCGCCGACAGCGCTACCGGGATCGTCCCGACGACCGAGCCGAGGACGACGGCGGTGAACGCCGCGAGCAGCGACATGTTCACGCCTGTCGGCGCGAGCACGAACAGCGCGGCAGTCGGACCGAGCAGGCTCACGCCGAGGTTGCCCCACAGCGCGACGATGTCGAGGAAGCCCAGCGTCCGTGGTTGCTGGTCTAGCAGGGTGCGGCCCGGCTCGGATGCCTGGGACGGTGCCAGCGGTTTGTCGAGGATCGTCATCGGTTCTCCCTGCGCCGGCATTATCCGGCGGGTTCGGCGGTCGGCGGCCCTGGAGATCCAGCGCCGCCCTCTGCGCCCGTGAGCTCCCGCGGTGGTGGTGTTACTCAGTGCACGGCTGCGCCATGCGCTGACGTGGCAGCGTCGACCTGCCGCTGGTCAGATGGGGCCTGCTCACCTGTGCTCCCTCGCGCCGGCATTACCCGGATCAGGTTCGACGGTCGGCTGCTGCCCTCTCAGCCCGCTGCGTGCCGGGCTCCCGTGCGTGGCCCACCTTACCCGCAAGCCGGGGAGCGCGGCATCAAGGGGTGCGTGCTGCTGAGTAGACCCACCGGCGCCCCGCTCAGAGGTCTTCGACGTGCTCGACGACCGGCGGGGACGCGAAGAACGGGCCGATCGCCGCACGCCACCGGGTGAATCGCTCGGTGGCCCGGAATTGCTGTTCGTGTGCCTCGACCGAGTCCCACTCGACGAGCAACACGAAGCGCGACGGTGACTCGATGCCCCGCGTCATGCGCGCCGAGCGGCATCCCGGGGTAGTCGTGAGCACGGCTTTGATGCCCCGGTAGGCGTCCGCGAAGTCAAGCTCCGCTCCGGGCGTGACCTGGATTTCGGCGACCTCGAGAACCATGAACCGAGCTTGGCAGCAGGTGGTGCGGTAACGCCACTGCCGATTCGACTAGAACAACATGGGTCACTCCTGGCACACTGGCCGCATGGCTATCGCCCGGGTGCTGTCGTCATGCGCCGCGGCGGCGACGGTGGTCGGGTGCGCCGCGCTGGTCGTCAGCATGAGCAGCCCGGCCCGCCCACGCGACGCCGCAGGCCCGCAGTACTCGGCGCCCGCGCTCACCGTCCAGCCGCAACCACCCGCGGTGACCTGGACACCGTCCCGAGTCCGCTCATCGGCGTCGGCTTCGGCGGCGCCCCTGCCGTCGGCACGACCGCGACCCACGCCCGGCCGCCGCGCGGTGGCCGTGCACCCCACCCGTCCGGCCGTCGCCAGCACCGTCGCCCGCCCCGCGCCCGTGCTCCCGGTCAGCAGGGTCACGCCAAGGCCCACTCCGACGCCCACGCCCGCTCCGGCGCCCGCGCCGACCTCGGCCCCCACGCTGCCGCGTGGGCAGTCCCTGCCGATCTCGGGCAGCACCCTCGGCGCGACGCGGCTGATCACCGTCACCGCAGCATCGCAGCGCAGTACAACCGCGATCCTGCAGGCGTGGACGAGGGCGGCCGGTGGGGGATGGCTCAAGCACGGCCCGGCGATCTTCGCGCACACCGGAGTGGACGGCCTGAGCGAAACGCCGAGCGAATGGATCTCGGCGACCCCGATCGGGAGCTTCACGATCACCCAGGCGTTCGGCCGCGACCCGAATCCGGGGACGTCGTTGCCCTACACCCAGACCACGCCGGCAGACTGGTGGATCAGCGAGGTAGACAGCCCGCTCTACAACACCAGGCAGCGCTGTTCCTGGGGGTGCAGTTTCACCCTGGGCGCCCCGAACGAGCATCTGTACTACGTCACCCCGTACTACAACTACTCGCTGGTGATCGACTACAACACGCGCAACGCCCCCGGCGGCGTGCGCCCGGGGGCGGGAAGCGCGGTCTTCCTGCAT
>JBHEMN010000104.1:0-5897 GCA_046262575.1 Jatrophihabitantaceae bacterium | reverse complement strand
AGCGTGACGCCGGGGGTCGGCCGTAGCGGCCGGTCGCCTGCGTAGGTCCATGGGTCGGCGTTGGCGACGATCAGGAAGAACACGTCGTCGTGCGTGGTGCCGTCCGGCAGCTCGACGTGCAGCTTGGGATTGCGTCGGTCGCCTCGGAAGAACTCGCGCATGGCCACCCGCGCGTACAGCGTGTGCGTCGATCGGGTGCCGCGGCGCCTGCGTCGTTCGACGGCGCCGACCACGGCAGCATCGAAGCCGACGCCTGCGGCGAAGACGAACCACCGATCGTCGACCATCCCGAGGCTGACCGACCGCCGCGAGCCGGTGCGCAACCCCTGCAGCAGAGCGCCGGTTGCCTCGATGCGATCGCGGGGCAGGCCCAATGCCCGGGCAAAGACGTTCGTCGAACCGGCCGGCACGATGCCGAGCGCAGGCACCGCGCCGTGCAACCCGTCCGTGAGCAGACCGTTGACAACTTCGTTGACCGTACCGTCACCCCCCAGGGCGACGACCACGTCGGTTCCGTCGCGCATAGCCCGGCAAGCCAGTGCAGCGGCGTGGCCGCGGTTCGCCGTCTCGACCATCTCAAGATCGGCCGCGCTGCCCAGGGCGTGGGCGAGGACGTCCCGCTCCCGCGCCGTTGTCGCGGTTGCGTTCGGGTTGGCCACCACCAGAACACGCACGGCGCGCACCATACTGCGTCGCTAGAGTTGCGCGTGTGGTCGAGGCCGGCGGCACACCTGCACAGGTTCGCGTCGCCGCCGCGCTGATCGCACTCGAGGGCCTTGTCCTGCTGGTGGCTGCGGGCATCTTGATCGCCAAGACTCTCAGTGGTCACCCTGACAGCATCGCTCGCGCGCTGTTGGGTGCGACGTTGGTTCTCGGCACAGCTGCAGCCCTGGTTCTCGGTGCGCTAGGGCTGCTGAGGCTGATCCCCGCTGCGCGCGCTCCCATGGTGGTATTGCAGCTGTTGGCCCTGCCAGTCGGCTACAGCCTGGCATTCCAGGCGGGCCTGGTGGCCTACGGCGCTCCGATCCTTGTCGGCGCGCTGGGGGTGCTGTATCTGCTGTTCACGCCGCCGGCCCGCGCCGCCCTCGACCGCCATCCCGGCTAGCTGTCGGGCTCGTCGGCGCCCAGGCTGTCGCGCAGCCGCTTGAGACCGCGCGCGACGAGGCGCGACACCTGCATTTGGGACACCCCGACGATGGCAGCGATCTCTGTCTGCGTCTTGTTCGCCACGAAGCGCAACAGCAGGATCTCGCGCTCCGCCTCGGGCAGCTTCGCGATTACCCCTTGCAGCAGGGCCCGCTGCTCGACCTGCTCGAACCCGGCGTCGATGACACCGAGCATCGGGTGCTCGGGCACACTCTCGCCCGGTGCCGCCAGCACATCGAGCGGCACGCCGGAGTACGCCCGGGCGGCATCGAGCGCTTCGAGGACGGCTTCCTCATCGACGTCGATGCGCTCGGCGAGCTCGGCGACCGTCGGCGCGCGGCCCAGCTCCTGGCTGAGGTCGGCGCGCGCGGTGTTGACGGTGGTCTGCAATTCCTGGGCGCGGCGCGGCACGTGGATGAGCCAGCCGGTATCGCGAAAGTGGCGCTTGATCTCACCGAGGATCGTCGGCGTCGCATAGGTCGAGAACTCCAGTCCGCGCGACGGGTCGAACCGGTCGATCGCCTTGAGCAAACCGATGGCGCCGACCTGGACCAGGTCGTTCATCGGTTCGTTTCGCCCGGAAAAGCGTCGCGCGAGGTACAGGACGAGTGGCATGTGGGCCTCGACCAATTGGTCACGCAGCGATTTGCGACGCGGGCTGGCCTCGGGCAGGTCGTGGAGTTGCCTGAGTAGTTCGGTGGCTGCCACCGGCTTACGGGTCGCAGCGCCAGGCCTGGAGCCAGAGCTCACCTGGCCGCTCCCTCGCGCCGCTTGGTGAGGGCGATGGTGATTCCTCCATCGTCCTGGGTGACGTCCACGGCAGCGGCGAGCGCGCCCAGAACGGTCCACGCGAAGCCGCTGCGATCGACCTGCGCGCCCTGGATGCTCGTGACGCTGGCCTGCACCTCGAGGCGGCCATAGGCCAGCTCGAATCGGGCTACGAGCGTGCTCCCAGGACTGGCGTGCGGGAGCAGGAGGGCACACGCCTCGTCCACGGCGAGGCGCAGATCCTCTATGTCGTCAACCGTCAGCTCGCAGCGGGCGGCCAATCCGGCCGCCGTCATCCGCACGGTCGAGACATAGACGACGTCGGCAGGCACGCGCACCTCGACCACGTCGCCGGTGGGACGGTGGATCGCTTGGTTCACGGTGCGTTCCCTTCGGTAGTCGCCGGGTTGACCATGTTCCACCGGTCGATGACCCGGACGTCGTGTTGGGTGCTGAGCAGCGAGGGCGCCGCCGTCTCCAGTGCGAGCCGGGCACCGGCATGAGCGGGCAATCCGATCCAGCGCGCGCCTACCACCCGGCTGAAGTGGCCATGGGAGATCAGCACCACCGGGCCGTCGCCCAGCCGTGCCGCGGCACGGTGCAGCACCCGGTCAGCCCGGGCGCACACCTGCTCGATCGTCTCTCCGCTGGGCGACGGGTGGGTCCACACCGTCCAGCCGGGAACGCGCTCGCGGATCTGCTTGGTGGTCAGGCCCTCGTAGTCGCCGTAGTCCCACTCGGCGAGGTCGTCGTCGACGGCGTCAACGGACAGGCCGGCGATGCGGGCGGTGGACAGCGCTCGCTCGCGAGGGCTGCACAGCACGAGCACGGGCCGGACGGCCGCCAGCAATCCGCCGAGGGCTCGTGCCTGAGCTTCGCCGGTCGCGGTGAGCGGCAGGTCGGTACGGCCGGTGTGCTGGCCGGACTTGCTCCATTCCGTCTCGCCATGGCGGATCAGCCATAGTTCGACGCTCTCGATGAGCGCACCGGGCACGGCGAAGGCCGCCTCCCCGCCGGAGGCGGCCTTCAGCGACGGTGCTTCGGTCACCGGGTCACGCGTTCTTGGTCTCCCAGAAGATCGTGTCGATCTCGGCGATCAGGTCGAGCAGTTGCTGTCCCTCGGCCGGGTCGACGGATGCCTTGCTGCCGGCACCGCCGGCCGCCTTCGTCGCCCGGTTGAACAGGTCGTGCAGTTCGGGGTACTTCTCGAAGTGCGGCGGCTTGAAGTAGTCGGTCCACAACACCCAGAGATGGTGCTTGACGAGGTCGGCCCGCTGCTCCTTGATCAACAATGCGCGGGTACGGAAGATCGGGTCGTCGTTGCCCTGGTACTTCTCCTGAATCGCCTTGACCGACTCGGCTTCGATGCGGGCCTGGGCCGGGTCGTACACGCCACACGGCAGGTCGCAGTGGGCGTGTGCGGTGATCGTCGGGCGGAACAGTCGCATGGGTGGGCCTCCTGATGTGATGCAGCCGGCGTTCTGACGACCCTACTACCGGGTGCCGCCACGGCGCCCGGCACCATTGCGGTGTGCGCGCCGTGGTTCTGCCCTGGCAACGGGTACGCGTTCGCGGTGCGTCGATGGTGCCGACGCTGCGTGATGGCGACTTCGTCGTGGTTCGGCATGGTGCGCGTGTCAGGCGGGGAGACGTCGTGCTCGCTTGCTTTCGCGACATGCCAGATCGCCCAGTGCTCAAGCGGGTGGTCCGACGCGAGGCCAACGGGTGGTGGCTGGTGTCGGACAATCGCGCGGCAGCTGGTGACAGTAGCGCCCACGGCGTTGCCGACGTGTGCGCGCGGGTGATCTTTCGGTGGCGGCGGGGTGCACTACCGCGCCGCGTGCGTTGATCGAGTCCGGTGCGTCCGGGGGCAGCGCAGCGATCAGCCGGGTTCGGCGGGAAAATCGATGTCGGCGTCGTCGCGGCGTCCCGTCGCGAACCGCCCAGGAAAGATGGCGCCGGGGAGCATCAGCGCGTGAATCCGGTCAGAGACGAGTGAGCGGAAGTCGCACTCGAAGGGATCGCCGACAATCGGCGCGACGGCGATCCTGGCGTGCACCATGCGCAGCGCGCCGACGGTCCGCTCCTGGGTCACGGTGAGGATCCGGACGGTCGCAGGCTCCGTCATCTGCTTCGCGTACGCGTCCTGATTGGCCTTGGCCATCCGCTCGAGGTTGTCGCCGGGTATGCCAGCGACCGCTTCTAGTAGAGCTGCCTCGTCAGTGCCCGGCGTCACAGTGTGCAGTGCCTGCTCAGGGTCGGCGGTCCAGTCGATCACCAGCCGCTCGCGGTTGTGCGGGTCGACCCGGACGATGACAGCGCCCCGCACGCCGGCTCGGCCAATGGCAGTGAACGGGACGAGCTGCTTGTGGCTGACCTGGTAGAAGTCCCCATCGGCGGCGACGGTCAGCGTGAACTCCATGACGGGCTCGCGGCCCACGCCGACGTATTGGCCCGTGCTCGCCGCGGCCAGGATCCCGGCGCGGCGGGCGATACCGTGCGCGAGCAGATCGCGGTCCGGCACGCCCGCAGCCGCCTTGACCCGTTTGAAGAGTCCCATGGCCCAGGGACCCTACCTGCGACAAAGGGTGATAACGGCGCCCTGAACGGGAAGTGTCCTGGGAGCGCACAGACACGAGGAGAAGCTGATGGGCATACTCGGAAAAGCAGTGAAGATCGGCGTGCTTGCGAAGGTCGTCCAGATCGTGCAGCGGGAGGCCAGCAAACCGGAGAACCGCAAGAAGGCCGCGGACGCGCTGAACAGGTACAAGGGCCGCGCCGCAGGGCAAGGCGGCCACGCTCGGAGGTAACCTGGCGCGCGCTGCGTCGTCGACAGCACTGAGGGCCCGGTCGAGTGACCGGGCCCTCAGTACTGCTGCTGGCTCTAGAAGCTGCTCGTGCCCTTCGGCGTGCCGAGACCGGTCGGGCCGTCCCAGCCTGTTCCTGCGTGACACCACACGTACGTCGGGCAGGTGCCGTTTGAGCCGGACGTCACGTCGTTCAGCCCGGCCTGGTTGGCCCAGGTGTAGGACGCGGGGTAGCCCGCCGTGTTGCCTGACAGCGCGTAGACGCTGGCAATGATCGGCGACGAGGCGCTGGTGCCGCCGTAGACCTGCCAACCGGAGCGGCCCTGGTAGTTGGTCGAGTCGTACACCGCGACGCCCGTGGCGGGGTCTGCGACGGCGGACACGTCCGCGTTTGCCTTGCCCGAGCACTGCGTGACTGACGTTTGCCACGCCGGCTTCGCGTTCAGGCTCGAACAGCCACTTCCGGCCCCGCTCCACGCCGTCTCGGCCCAGCCGCGCGAGGTGCCCGCCCTGGTCAGGCTGGTGCCGCCGACTGCGACGACGCTGCCATAGCTGGCGGGTGACTCGATGCCGTAGCCGTTGTCACCAGTGGAGGCAGTGATCGCGATCCCGGGGTGGTTGTAATCCGAGGTCTGCGCCGAGTCGCTGCCGCCGTAGCTGTTGCTGATGGCCGCGACGCCTTGTGTCGCCGCGTAGTTGACTGCAGCGCCGAGGTTGGCGAAGGAGTTGGAACTGGCCTCCACGAGCAGGATCTTGCAGGCCGGGCAGGCCGCCGACACCATGTCCAGGTCAAGGCTGATCTCGGTGGCCCAGCCGGCATTGGTGCGCGGCAGCTTCGTCCCACCGCTCTGGTTCACCTGGCGGAAGCACCCGTTGGCCGTGGTGCAGGGGGGCAGGCCGTAGTTGGACCGGTAGACGCCGAGGTCGGCCTCTGCGGTGGGGTCGTTGTAGGCATCGACAATGGCGACTGTTGCGATAGTAGACAGGCCCCCGAGTGCGTAGGCCGACTGGATGTCGGCGGGTCCGTAACCGCTCTGCGTCGCGTTGATCACTGGCTTTCCTGAGCTGTCGACGACTACCCGAGCGTGGCAGGCCGCATAACCGACGGGTGCAGCGGCACAGACCCGTGCGGAACGGACAGCATTGGCAGACGGGGTGGCCGTCGCGCCGGGGGCG
>JBHEMN010000103.1:0-9788 GCA_046262575.1 Jatrophihabitantaceae bacterium | reverse complement strand
CCCGAGCCGATAGAGCTCAAGACTCGCAAGCAGATCGGTCTGATGCGCGAGGCAGGTCTCGTCGTCGCCCAGGCGTTGCGGGAAATTCGGGTGGCGGTAGCTCCCGGTGTGAGCACCGCGGACCTCGACGAGATCGCGCGGGGCGTGCTGCGTGACACCGGCGCCAAGCCGTCCTTCCTCGGTTACCACGGTTACCCGGCCGTCATCTGCGCGTCCCGAAACGACCGGATAGTCCATGGCATCCCGATGGTGGCCGACGTGCTCGTCAGCGGCGACATCATTTCCATCGACTTTGGGGCGATCGTCGACGGCTGGCACGGTGACTCGGCGATCACAGTGTTGGTTGGGGATGTCTCGCCCGAGGCGGTTGCGCTGTCACGGGCTTGTGAGGTATCGATGTGGGACGGCCTCGCGGCGGCGCGGGTCGGCGGCAAGCTCGGCGACATCTCCAACGCAGTCGAGACCTCTGTACGCAAAGCGGGCAAGTACGGCATCGTCACGGGCTACGGCGGGCACGGTATCGGCTCGCAAATGCACATGGCACCGCACATCCTCAACCACGGGCGTGCGGGCAGAGGCCCGCGCCTGCTGCCCGGCATGGCTCTCGCCATCGAGCCCATGATCACCTTGGGCTCGCGCGCCACTCGGGAACTCGCCGACGGCTGGACGGTCACGACCGTCGACGGCTCCTGGGCCGCGCATTGGGAGCACACCGTGGCTTTGCTGGACGACGGCCCGTGGGTGCTCACCGCCGAGGACGGCGGCCGCGCCGAGCTAGGCAAACGGGGGGTTGAGCTGACCGCCGCCGCGAACGCCTAGGTATCCCGCCGGCGGCTTTCATCGGGGTAGGCGACCGCCCGTAGCACCGCGGCCGGCGCGCCCGCCGCGATGGAGAACGGCGGGATGTCGTCGATCACGACGGAGTTCGCGCCGATCACGCTGCGGCGCCCGATGCATACCCCGCTGGTGACGACTACATTCGCGCCCAGCCAGACGTTGTCGCCGATGACCGTGGGGCCTTTGGTGCTGAAGCCCTGCCAGGGCACCGGCCGGTCGGGGTCGTCGAAGCGATGGTTGGCGTCGGTGACCAGGCACCCGTTGGCCAGCATGCAGTGCTCACCGATTTCGACCCGCTGCACCGCGGCGACCATGACATTGAGGTTCAGCATCGCCCCGGAGCCGATCGAGATGCGCCCGGCCTGCGATGTCAGCCACACGCCTGGCTCGAAGACCGCGTGCGGGCCTATCTGAAGCCGGCCCTCGCGCAGCATCTCCAGCACATTGCCGTGCAGTGGCCCGCGGGCGAAAGCTTCGCGGCGGGCCAGTTCGGCATGTAGCCGCAGGCGGTTCCACGGCAAGCGGGACCGCTGATACCACCGCCATTTCTGAGCCCACAGCACCAGCGCCGCACGGTCGAGCCGGCCTTCGGATGCATCGGGGGCCATCCTGCGACGCTAGCCTGCGCGCTGTGGCCCAGGCGAGCTACGGCGTCTCCCGATGCCTCATGCCGAGATGTCCGCGGGCATCTGGACTAGTGAGCGCGTGTTTTGGCATCCGCCGCAGCGGTGGGTAGACTGGACCGCTGGCGCCTGCCGCCCTTCTCGGATGTCCGCTTTGGCCGCGGACCGGAGCTGCGGATCCTCAGGGTGGCGCCTGTTTCGTACGTGACTGCCAGGAATGTGGAGGGATATGCCCAAGAAGGACGGGGCGATCGAGGTCGAAGGCCGCGTGGTCGAGCCGCTGCCCAATGCGATGTTCCGGGTGGAACTGAGCAACGGACACAAGGTACTCGCGCACATCAGCGGCAAGATGCGCCAGCATTACATCCGCATCCTCCCGGAAGACCGGGTCGTCGTGGAGCTGTCGCCGTACGACCTCACCCGTGGGCGCATCGTCTACCGCTACAAGTAGCCGAACCGTTTCGTTCGTTACTGCCACAAAGAAGGGCCGGCCGTGAAGGTCAAGCCGAGCGTCAAGCCGATCTGCGACAAGTGCAAGGTCATCCGTCGCCATGGTCGGGTCGTGGTCATCTGCGAGAATCTGCGCCACAAGCAGCGCCAGGGCTAACCAGGCACCATCCCAGCGCAACCCAACCACGGAGCCAAGCGCCGCTACGTCATCCATGGGCCACCTCCGGGCGAAGGCCGGAGCCCACCCAGGGCGGGTGGGAACGGGTGCGCAGCAAACCTTCGTCGAGCAGAACCAGGAGAACCGCCCGAATGGCAAGACTTGCCGGCGTCGACCTCCCCCGCGAGAAGCGGATGGAGATCGCGCTTACCTATATCTACGGGGTGGGCCGTACCCGCGCCAAGGAGACCCTCGCCGCGACGGGAGTCAGCCCCGACCTGCGGGCCCGCGACCTCAGCGACGACGACATCGTCAGCCTGCGCGAGTACCTCGACGCCAACTACAAGATCGAGGGCGATCTGCGACGGGAGGTCGCCGCCGACATCCGCCGCAAGGTCGAGATCGGCTGCTACGAGGGCATCCGGCACCGGCGGGGTCTGCCGGTGCACGGCCAGCGCACCAAGACCAACGCCCGGACCCGCAAGGGTCCCAAGAAGACCATTGCCGGCAAGAAGAAGGCAGGTAAGAAGTAATGCCTGGTCAGGCTCGCAAGGCCGGTGCCAAGAAGGTGCGGCGCAAGGAAAAGAAGAACATCTCCCACGGACACGCCCACATCAAGAGCACGTTCAACAACACGATCGTGTCGATCACGGACCCTGCCGGCAACGTGATCAGCTGGGCTTCGGCCGGCCATGTCGGGTTCAAGGGCTCGCGCAAATCGACGCCTTACGCGGCGCAGATGGCCGCCGAGGCCGCCGCGCGCAAGGCCCAGGAGCACGGCATGAAGAAGGTCGACGTTTTCGTCAAAGGCCCGGGCTCTGGGCGCGAAACCGCCATCCGCTCCCTGCAGGCAACCGGCCTCGAGGTGGGCACGATCTCCGACGTCACCCCGCAGCCGCACAACGGCTGCCGCCCCCCCAAGCGCCGGCGGGTCTGATGAGCGACACTCGCGCAACGATCGAGGGAATCTAGTCATGGCTCGTTACACCGGTCCCGCCACGCGAATCTCGCGCCGGCTCAACGTCGACCTGGTGGGCGGCGACAGCTCCTTCGAGCGTCGCCCGTACCCGCCCGGTCAGCACGGCCGCGCCCGAATCAAGCAGAGCGAGTACCTCCTGCAACTGCAAGAGAAGCAGAAGGCCAAGTACAGCTACGGCGTGCTGGAGAAGCAGTTCCGCCGTTACTACGAGGAGGCCGTGCGTCGTCACGGCAAGACCGGCGACAACCTGCTCCAGATTCTCGAGTCCCGCCTGGACAACGTCATCTACCGCGCCGGCCTGGCCCGCACCCGGCGCCAGTCACGCCAGCTCGTCAGCCACGGACACTTCGTGGTCAACGGCCAGAAGGTCGACGTCCCCAGTTACCGGGTCAGCCAGCACGACATCATCGACGTGCGGCCCAAGTCGATCGAGACGACGCCGTTCCTGATCGCCCGGGAGACCATGGGCGACCGGCCGGTGCCCGGCTGGCTGCAGATCGTCCCGTCGCGGCTGCGGGTGCTCGTTCACCACCTCCCGGAGCGGGCTCAGATTGACATCCCCGTTCAGGAGCAGCTGATCGTCGAGCTCTACTCGAAGAACTAGCCAGACCGGCACGTTTGTCAGCGGGCGTCATATAGCGGGCGTCCCACGACCTAAGAAGGAGCACTACTGTGCTGATCTCTCAGCGTCCCTCGCTCAGCGAAGAGCCCATCGCCGACGACCGATCGCGTTTCATCATCGAACCCCTCGAACCTGGCTTCGGGTACACGCTCGGCAACTCGCTGCGGCGCACGCTGCTGTCCTCCATTCCGGGCGCGGCCGTCACCAGCATCCGCATCGACGGCGTGCTGCACGAGTTCACGACCGTCGAGGGCGTCAAGGAAGACGTCACCGACATCATCCTGAATCTCAAGGAACTCGTCGTCAGCTCCGACAGTGACGAGCCGGTGGTCATGTACCTGCGCAAGCAGGGCCCTGGCGAGGTCACCGCGGCCGACATCGCGCCGCCAGCCGGCGTCGTCGTGCACAATCCCGACCTGAAGATCGCCACGATCAACAAGAAGGGCCGGCTCGAGATCGAGCTGATCGTCGAGCGCGGACGGGGCTATGTCACCTCGGTGCAGAACAAGCAGCCCGGTCAGGAGATCGGGCGCATCCCCGTCGACTCGATTTACTCGCCGGTCCTCAAGGTCACCTACGTGGTCGAGGCGACCCGCGTCGAGCAGCGCACCGACTTCGACCGGCTCGTGGTTGACGTAGAGACGAAGAGCTCGATCACCCCGCGCGATGCGGTGGCCAGCGCCGGGCACACGCTCGTCGAGTTGTTCGGGCTGTTCCGCGAGCTGAACGAGGAGTCCGAGGGTATCGACGTCGGTCCCTCCCCGGCCGAGGTCGCCGACATCGCGGCGTTCTCGATGCCGATCGAGGAACTCGACCTCACGGTCCGCTCGTACAACTGCCTCAAGCGCGAAGGCATCCACACGGTGGGCGAGCTCGTCGGACGCAGCGAGGCCGACCTGCTCGACATCCGCAATTTCGGGTCCAAGTCGATCGACGAGGTCAAGGTCAAGCTGGCCGGTCTCGCCCTCCAGCTCAAGGACAGTCCGCCCGGATTCGAGCTACCGACGTCGGTCGAGTCCTACGGCGACGACGAGTTCGACGGTGGCGACGTCGACTTCGCCGAGACCGAGCAGCTCTAGCACCCGACCACCGTCCGACCTGCCGGCCGGACGATCTTGAGGAGCACCACATGCCTACGCCCACGAAGGGCCCGCGCCTCGGCGGGAGCCCCGCGCACGAACGGCTGATGCTCGCGAACCTCGCGGCATCGCTGTTCGAGCACGATCGCATCACCACCACCGTGGCCAAGGCGAAGCGGCTGCGACCGCTGGCCGAGCGACTGATCACCTTCGCCAAGCGCGGCGATCTTCATGCCCGTCGCCAGGTGATGACGGTCATCCGTGACAAGGATGTCGTGCACAAGCTATTCGCCGAGATCGGTCCGAAGATGGCCGAGCGACCCGGCGGCTACACCCGGATCGTCAAGGTCGGGCCGCGCAAGGGCGATAACGCTCCAATGGCGGTGATCGAGATCGTCGAGGCGTTCACCCCCGCGGCCACGGTCGTCAAGGAGGCCGAGAAGGCGCGCGGCACGAAGGTGGGGCCCAAGAAGGCACCGACGGGACGCACCAAGGAGATCGCGAAGGACGCCGCGGCGAAGTCCGAGACCGCAGCAGCGGTCCTTGCCGCCGACGAGGCACCGGTCGAAGTCGACGAGGCGCCGGGCGAAGTGGCCGAGGCACCGGGCGAAGTCGACGAGGCACCGGCCGCCGGCGAGGACGAGGGTGGGCTCGCCGCCATGGGCATTGAACAGGGCGACGTCGACGAGGCAGCGGAGGTCGCCGGCGAGCCCGAGGCAGGAGCCGAACTCAGCAGCAAGTCTGACGCTGAGGATGAGGCCGCGGGCGACCAGCCCAAGGCCGACTGAGCACGCTGCGAACATGGTCGAGGCGGATCCGCTGGTGCGGGTCCGTCTCGACGTTTCTTACGACGGGACGGAGTTCTCCGGCTGGGCTGTGCAGCCGGGCCGGAGAACGGTGCAGGGGATCCTGCAGGAGGCGCTGAGCACAGTGCTGCGGGTCGCACCGGTCACCCTCACCGTAGCCGGCCGCACCGACGCCGGGGTTCACGCCATCGGGCAGGTCGCCCACGTCGACGTGCCCGCCACGGTGTGGGCCCATGCGCGGGTCCGGCTGGTGCATCAGCTTGCGGGTGTGCTCCCGCCCGACCTGCGAGTGGCGACCGTCACCGAAGTGCCCGCCGCATTCGACGCTCGCTTCGGCGCGCTATGGCGGCGTTATGTGTACCGGATCTGTGACGCCGAAGGAGGGGTCGACCCGTTGCAGCGCCGCCAAGTTCTCCTGTGGCCGCGCGCTCTGGACGTGTCGGCGATGGCGTCCGCGGCTGCTCCGCTTGTCGGCGTGCACGACTTCGTGGCGTTCTGCAGACGGCGTGCGGACGCCAGCACGACCCGGACCCTGCAGGCCTTCGACGTCGTTCGCTCCGGCCAGGAGATCGTCTGCACCGTCCAGGCCGACGCGTTCTGCCGCTCGATGGTGCGGGCCCTGGTAGGGGCGCTCATAGCGGTCGGCGAGGGTCGTCGGCCGGTGGCATGGCCGGCCGAACTGCTCACCTACGACACGCGGTGCGACGACGTCGGGGTCGCACCGGCGCACGGCCTCACCCTGGTCGAGGTGCGCTATCCGCCGGATCAGGACCTGCACGCCCGGACCGTGCAGACCCGCGCCAGACGCGATCGTGGTTCGCTCGCCCGTCCGGGTACAGCGAACGAACCACAATCGGGCTAACCGTTGGAGGCCAGGACGGCCGCGATGAGGCGGTAGCAACGTTGCGTCATGTCCTCGGCGGACTCCTCGGGGTGCCCGAGCCACCACCCCACCAGCGCGTTGACCAAGCCCATCCAGGCGACGCTCAGCGCAGCCGCGTCGAGTTTGCTGCCTTGCCCGCGTGAGCGCAGGAACCGCTCCGATCCGCTGGCCGCCAATTCAGCAGTGCGGTCCTGGTAGGCGTGCGCAGCGTCGGCGATCTCGCCGGTGGCCGGCATCGTGGTGTCGTAGAGCAGTTGCCAGGCACTGCGCTGCGGCTCAAGCGCTTCGAATATCGCCTGCAGGGTGTGCACCCGCGAGGCGACCGAATCGTCCTCCTGAAGTTGGGCCACCTCAAGACGTTCGAGCAGTGCCCCGGCGACATGGTGCAGGCAGGTGAGGTAAAGGCCGTCCTTGGAGCCGAAGTACTGGTAGATCAGCGGCTTGGAGATCCCGGCTCGTCGTGCGATCAGCGCCATCGAGGCGCCCGCGTACCCGCTGGCCGCGAACTCGTCGATCGCGACCGCGACGATCTGCCCTTCGCGCTCGGCGCGGGGTACCCCCTTGGTCCCGACTGGCGCGCTACTGGACACGGCCAGGATATTACCTTACGGTAAGTGACCGTAAGGTAACTAACTGTTCGGTAAGTTCGGGAGACTGACCAATGGCCCTGCCCGCCGCGCTGCATGACCCCATCGTTTACGCGATCCCCGCCTTCGCCCTCTTCATGGCCTTGGAGCTGCTGTCGTTGCGCTTCCTCGACGATGACCGCGCGGCCGGCTATGTCGGCTACGAGGGTAGGGACACCAGGACGAACATGATCATGGGGTTCGGCTCGCTGGTCGTGAACGCCACCGCCCGCGTCGGCGCGCTGGTCGGCTACGCCGCGCTCTACGCGCTGACGCCGCTGCGGCTGGACGCGCATCGGTGGTACACCTGGGTGTTCGCCCTACTGATCGTGGACGTGATCTGGTACAGCTACCACCGCGCATCGCACCGGGTGCGGCTGATGTGGGCCGCGCACCAGGCGCACCACAACAGCGTCCGCTTCAACTATTCGACAGCCGTCCGCCAGAAGTGGAACCCCTGGTTCGAGCTGCTCTTCTGGGTGCCACTGCCGCTGCTGGGCATGCCGCCGTGGCTGATATTCACCTCGTTCTCGATCAACTTGATGTTCCAGTTCCTGGTGCACACCGAGCGGATCGGACGCCTGCCGGCCCCGATCGAGTACATCTTCAACACCCCGTCGCACCACCGGGTGCACCACGCCAGCGATCCGGACTACCTCGACAAGAACTACGCCGGAATCCTCATCGTCTGGGACCGCCTGTTCGCAACGTACGCCGAGGAGACGCATCGCCCGACCTACGGCTTGACGACGAACATCGACAGCTACAACCCATTCCGGTTGCAGTACCACGAGTACGGTGCCATCCTGCGCGACGTTCGCTCGGGGCGGCGCTGGCGCGATCGGCTGGGCTACGTCTTCGGGCCGCCCGGCTGGCGCCCGGTGGCGGTGACAGAGGCACGGGACGCGCCGCTGGAGGTATCCGTCACGCGATGAAGGCGAGGTTGTCGCGGCCGCACCAGCTCAGTAGCGCGGGCCATTCGCCGTAGCCCGCCTCGATATTGAGATGACCGCCGCCGCTGATGATCGTCGTGGGCATCTTCAGTGGCCGCCCGTAGGCAGCGGCGATGCCTTCCGGCGTGTACGGGTCTGCGTCGCTGCCGACCAGCACCGTTCCGTCGGCGGCCCGCCGCACCGCGTCGATGTCCAGCGGCACGGGGAAGAACGGCGCGAGCTCGGGGATCGTCGTTCGTGGCGACGGCGGGGCCACCAGCGCTACCCGGGCCGGGCGCGGGCAGTCGGTTGCCGGCGTCGCGGCATGATGCAGCCAGAGGATCGCGCCGAGGGAGTGTGCGACGACGTCGAAACCGTCGTCCGGCAGGTCCCGCATGGCCGTGCGAAGAGCAACGAGCCAGCGCTCGAGGGACGGCACGTCCGGATCCGGCAGGTCGGGGTAGCGGACCTCCCGGCCGGCCTCGCGCAACCGGTCGGCGAGCCATCTCTGCCAATGGCCGGGCCCGGAGTCCTGCCAGCCGTGCACGATCACGGTCGGGACCGTACGGGTCGGGCGACGGGACATGGTCGCAGCCTAGGACTCACCCGAGTGCCTACCGGCGTGACCGTGGGCGCTCAGCGGATGAGGCCGATGACGATCAGCGCTTGGGCCGCGTGGTAGGTGACGGCGACGATCACTGGGCCGTGCCGCGTCGCCTGGACGTAGCGTCCCCAGGCGAGGGTGAGGTCGGATGCGAGGAACAGCAGTGTCCCGATGGCGGTGAGGACGGCGGAGGTACCGAAGCCCAGCACTGTCATCGCGCCGAGCAGCGCCGAGTAGCCGCCGACCAGTGCGGCCAACAGCCGGCCGCCCTGTTGCCGGGCGCCGCGCAGCACCCTGGGCAGCGCCAGTCCCGCGGCCCCCACCACGACCAGCCCACCCGCGAGCAGTTGGACCGGGTGCAGGCCGTGCCGGGCGAACGCGACCACGTAGGCGATGTGGCCGAGCAGAAAGCTGCCGAGCCCGATCAAGAAGAACGCCTGCGCTCGCCCCTGATCGGTCGAAGGGTTCCGGTCGCCGACCAGGAGCGCGATGTCGCCGAGCAGTCCGAGCACCAGTGCTGCGAGCACCCACGTTTTCGTCACACCCAGGTCGGCGAAGCAGGCTGCGGCGATAAGGAGGGCAAGCGTCAGCGGCTTGGCGGCGTACTCGAGCCCGCGCAGGCCGCGGCCGACCGCGAACCAGTCGGTCACGCCCGCGACGCCGGCCACGACAAGAAAGGCGAGGGTCACGGCAGGTCAGGATGCCGCTCGCACCCAGTCACAGGACGGCGCCGGGATTGAGGATGCCATCGGGGTCCAGGGCGTACTTGATGCGCCGGGTCAGAGCCATGACGTCCGGGCCGAGGTAGGCCGGCAGCCAGTCCTTCTTGAGCCGCCCTACGCCGTGCTCGCCGGTGATCGTGCCGCCGAGCTCGAGGGCGAGGTCCATCACCGCGCCGAACGCGCTGTGCGCGCGGGCGCTCGAGTCGGGATCGGCGGCGTCGTACACCACCAGCGGATGGGTGTTCCCGTCGCCGGCATGCGCGACCACCGCAATCGTGATCTGGTACTTGTCGGCGATCTGCGCCACGCCGCGCACGAGCACCGGCAGGTTCGGCAGCGCAACGCCGACGTCCTCGAGCAGCAACGACCCGAGCCGCTCCATGGCCGGGAACGCGGCCCGCCGGGCGGCCGCGAACGCCTCGCCCTCGTCGGCATCTGAGGTGGTGAACACCTCGACGGGGTTGTGTT
>JBHEMN010000102.1:0-4782 GCA_046262575.1 Jatrophihabitantaceae bacterium | reverse complement strand
GTCGCCGGTGCGCTGGAAGCCGAACATCGAGTAGACCTCGTCGCCGGGCAGCTTGAGCGGCTTGGACCGGTCCAGTCGCTGCGGGAGGTAGCCACCGAGAGCGCGCCGCCGCTCGTGCATGTACTGGATCTCGTCGGACTCGACGCCCGGGTGGTAGTACGGCGGCAGGTCCGCGGCCAGCGCCTCGTCGGAGATCGGCAGGTAGAGCCGATCGCGAAACGCCTTCAGGTCAGCCGGGGTGAGCTTCTTCATCTGGTGTGTCGCGTTGCGGCCCTCGAAGCTCTCCAGGGTCCAGCCCTTGATGGTGTGGGCGAGGATGACCGTCGGCTGGCCGACGTGCTCGCGCGCCGACTCGAAGGCTGCGTACACCTTGCGGTAGTCGTGCCCGCCGCGCGAGAGCTTGCGCAGTTCGTCGTCGCTCATGGCTTCGACCATCTTGCGCAGCCGCGGATCACCGCCGAAGAAGTGCTCCCGGATGTAGGCCCCCGATTCGACTGTGTAGGTCTGGAACTGGCCATCGGGCGTGCTGTTCATCTGGTTGACCAGCACACCGCTGCCGTCGCGGGCCAGCAGCGGATCCCAGTCGCGCCCCCAGATCACCTTGATGACGTTCCAGCCGGCGCCGCGGAAGTAGGTCTCCAGCTCCTGGATGATTTTGCCGTTGCCCCGCACCGGACCGTCGAGGCGCTGCAGGTTGCAGTTGATGACGAACGTCAGATTGTCGAGCTCCTCACGCGATGCCACCCCGATCGCCCCGAGCGACTCGATCTCGTCCATTTCGCCGTCACCAAGAAAAGCCCACACGTGCGAGTTGGACGTATCGGCCAGGCCGCGGGCGTGCAGGTATCGGTTGAAACGCGCCTGGTAGATCGCGCTGATGGGACCCAACCCCATCGACACGGTCGGGAACTCCCAGAACTCCGGCATGAGGCGTGGGTGCGGATAGGACGACAGGCCATAGGGGGCGTGTGACTTCTCCTGACGGAATCCGTCGAGGTGCCGCTCGGTGAGGCGTCCTTCGAGGTACGCGCGCGCGTAGATACCTGGGGCAGCGTGGCCCTGGAAATAGATCTGGTCTCCCGTCCCACTGGCGAGGTCCTTGCCGCGAAAGAAATGGTTGTAGCCGACCTCGTACAGCGACGCCGCGCTGGCGTACGTGGCGATGTGCCCGCCGACGCCGACGGTCTTGTTCGCGCGCGAGACCATGATCGCGGCGTTCCAGCGGATATAGGCCCGGATGCGGCGCCCGATGTCCTCATCGCCCGGGAACCACGGTTCGCGTTCGGGCGGGATCGTGTTGATGTAGTCGGTGCTGCGCAGGGCGGGCACGCCGATCTGACGCTCGCGGGCCCGCTCGAGCAGCTTGAGCATCAGGAATCGAGCCCGCTGCCGGCCGTGGGAGTCGACCGCGGCGTCGAACGACTCGATCCACTCGCGGGTCTCGTCGGGATCGATGTCCGGTAGCTGGCTCGGCAGGCCATCGGTGATGATGTTGAATCGGTCTCGTGTCACGCCCTCAGTGTCCACCCAGGCGAGCCGCTAGGGTCAGGGGCAGAGTTACCGCGGGGTAATCCTGGTTGCCTGCGCCGATCGAATCTCAGGAGGATGTCACCGTGAGCCCGAGCTCACCTTCCCTAAGCGGACCGGGTGTTGCGCAGCGAATGGGTTTCCAGACCGCGATGGTCGTCATGGAGATCGGCTACGACGACGATGTCGACGACGAATTGCGCGGCCTGATAGAGGAACACACGACACAGGAGCTCGTCAGTGAGGACTCCGACGAGGTTGTGGACGTGGTGCTGCTCTGGTACCGGGCAGACGACGGCGATCTCGGCGACCTGCTCGTGGACGCGATCGGTCCGCTTGCCGATGACGGCTTCATCTGGTTGCTCACGCCTAAGCGGGGACGCGAGGGCTATGTCGAGCCGTCCGACATCGCGGAGGCTGCGTCTGTCGCCGGACTGTCGCAGACGTCGATCACGACCGCAGGCACGGAATGGTCCGCCGCCCGCCTGACCGGTCGCAAGTCGAGCGCAGCGAAGCGGTGATCGCGGTCGGTGACGAGGCCCCCGACTTCACGCTGCGCGACCAGAACAACGAAGAGGTCACCCTCTCCTCGTTTCGCGGTTCCCATGCGGTGTTGATCATCTTCTACCCACTCGCATTCACCGGTATCTGTACCGGCGAGCTGCGCGCGGTGCGAGATGACCTGTCGTCCTACCAGAATGAGGACGTTCAGGTCGTGGCGGTGAGCGTGGACTCCCCGTACGCGCACAAGGTCTTCAGCGAGCGCGAGGGCTACGAGTTCCCACTGCTGTCAGACTTCTGGCCGCACGGCGCGGTCGCCAAGACCTATGGCGTATTCAACGAGACTGCCGGGTTCGCCGACCGTGGCACGTTCCTCGTCGACAAGGGCGGCATCGTCCGATTTGCCGAGCTGAACGGCCCGGGCGAGGGCCGCGACGCCCGGGACTGGTTCGACGCGATCGCCAAGCTCTGAGCAGGGCGTCGGCCGCGCCCGGCCGCCGCGCCCGGCCGCCGCGCCCGCCTACAGGGTTAGCCGCGGTGGGCGCGCACGACCGCGTCGATCGCCGGGCGGTCCGCGCCGTCGACGCGACGGTGCACCGCCTCGGCCCGGTCCACCACGAGCCCGGCGCCGGCCAGGTCGGCTGCTACCTCTGCTGCCGTGAACAGGACCGTCGGGTCCTGCGGACCGCCGACTCCTGCGGCGATGTTCGTCGAGTCGTGGCCGACGACGAGCAGCGTGCCTGCCGGCGCCAACGCCCGCGCGGCGCAGCTCAATGCCGCTGTCCACGCAGTTGGCGGCAGGTGCAGATAACACAGCAGCACCAGGTCGAACGCCTGACTAGATCGGTAGTCCGTCGCGTCGCCATGGATCCAGGTGACCCGGGGCGCCTTTGGTTCCTGGTTCGACTCGAGGGTGCGGCCCTTGTCCAGGGCGACAGCGGAGAAATCGAGCGCGCTCACCTGCCACCCGCGGGCCGCCAGCCACAGCGCGTTGCGACCCTCGCCGCAGGCCAGGTCCAGCGCCCGGCCCGGCGGCAGGTTGGCCAGTTCTCCCTCGACCCAGCGGTTGGGTCGCGTCCCCCACACCAGTTCCGCCGAGCGGTAGCGCTCGTCCCACTCCTCGGCTTTCACCGGCGCAACACGCGGCCATAGCGATCGGCGAGCTTCGCCGCCCGGTCATGCTCGGGCGCGTACGGCGTCTGCTCGGCCGTTGCTGGCGCCTGGTCCACATCGCGCTCGTCGCGGTGCCGGGTCTCGGCGCGCACCATCGCTACCGGGGCGGCAAGGGCAAGCACCGCGAACAGATACCACTGGATGATGTAGGCGACGTGCTGCGGCTCGATGGCACCGCCCGCGGGGTTGGACAGGTCGGGACTCGGGATCGCGGTGAGTCCGGCGCCGCCGGGCTGTCCGGCTCGCAGCTCGGCATAGCCGTCGAACACCTGGCCGCCGAGGCGCCCGGCCTGGTCGACAGGGTTGATCGACACGAGCTGACCGCCGCGCAGGCGCCCTGCCTGGTCGTGCCGGGCCTCGCCCGGCTGAACGCGGGCGATCACCGTCACCACAGCGCTCGGCGGCGCGGGGATCGCGGGTGCCGCGACCGTCGCGCCCGAGTCGGAGATGAAGCCGCGGACGACGAGAAGCGTTCCGCGGTCCGTACGCAGCGGGGTGAGGACAAAAAATCCGGTGTCGTCGTCCACCGTGCGTTGGCGCACCAGACCCTGATGGTTCGCGTCGTAGGTGCCGGTGAGCCGCACGGCGCGGAACTGGACCTGGTGCGCCCGCGGCGGCGCGCCGCGCGCACCGACGAGGGGGAGCACCTCCGCGGGCGGTACCGGCGCCGCGTGGGCATTGCGTCGCAGTTCGTCGTTCGCCCCGGCCTTGCCGTGCAGGCGGGCGATTTGCCAGGTGCCGGCAGCCAGGCACCCGGCGGCGACCACGAGCATGAGGACGGACAAGGCCGCGTAGCGGGGTTGGCGCAGGATCCTCAGCACCAGACAACGGTACGGCCCGATCGGCACGCCGCGGCCGGTAGCCTGATCCGGGCCGCGGCGGCGGACCACGGGCGCTTAGCTCAGCGGGAGAGCACTCGGTTTACACCCGAGCGGTCACTGGTTCGATCCCAGTAGCGCCCACGCACCGCAGGGCCCGTATTTACTGGGCCGTAGGTACTTCAGGCGATGTCGGCAGGTTCACGATTTGGCCGCCAGTCCGCAAGGAGTCCGCAAGAAGTCCGCGAGCCGCGCGGACCACGGCGTCCAGACGGTCCGCCACGGCGTCCAGATCGTCGTCGAAGAGGTCGGCGTAGGTATCGAGCGTCATCGCCGCCGACGCGTGTCCGAGCATCACCTGGACGGCCTTCACATTCGCGCCCGCACTGACCGCCAGCGACGCGGCGGTGTGGCGCAACTCGTGGGGAGTCAGGCCCGGCTCACCGATTGCGTCGGCCGCGTCGTCGAACCACGAACGACGTGCGTTGCGATTCCGGAGCGGTGCGCCCTTGGCCGTCGTGAACACGAGATCGTCTCGGCCTTTCCCACTCACGTGGGCCGCGAGGTCATCGATGAGAACGCGCGGGATCGGGACGGATCGTGCCTCGTGCGATTTCGGCGTTCCCCAGACGAGCCGACCGTGCACCTCAGTCATCGCTTCCGTGACAGCCAGTCGGCGACGCAGAAAGTCGATCGAACTCACCCGGAGGGCCGCCAGCTCACACCAGCGCAGCCCGCAGTAGGCCAGCACCAGGATCACGAG
>JBHEMN010000101.1:0-10626 GCA_046262575.1 Jatrophihabitantaceae bacterium | reverse complement strand
TCGCCGAGGTCAACCGCTACCGGTTGCGGGGCACGATCGGGCAGACGCCCCACGTGGTTGCGCTCACACCGACGCAGAGCGCTCTGACCGCCTCCGCCCTGTCCTTCGTCGACAAGACGGTCCGCGCCCGTGGCCAACGCGAGCGCCTGGTCGACGAGCTCGACCGCTCCGGCCTTCGGATGCGGCCTGAAGAATGGGTGGCCGTGCAGATCATCGCCGTCGTGTTCGGCGGCGCCTTGGTCGGCCTTCTGGCGGATTCACCGATTGCGGTCGTTATCGGCGGCGGCCTCGCCTGGGCGGCCACGAGAATGTTCATCAAGACCAAGATCTCGCGAAGGGCAACCTCGTTCGTGGACCAGCTGCCTGACACCCTTCAGCTTGTCGCCGGTTCGCTGCGCTCGGGGTTCTCGCTGAACCAAGCGCTTGCCGGCGTCGTGCGTGAAGGTACCGAGCCAACCGCTGGCGAGTTCGCTAGGGCACTGGCCGAGGTTCGCCTAGGGTCGGACCTTGAGAATGCGATCGACGGGGTTGCCGAGCGAATGCGCTGCGACGACCTGCGCTGGGTCGTCATGGCGGTGCGGATCTCCCGTGAGGTTGGCGGCAATCTCGCAGAGGTGATCACAAATACCGTCACTACGATGCGCGAGCGGGGACAGCTGCGGGGCCTCGTGCGCGTGCTGAGCGCCGAAGGACGGATTTCCGCGAAAGTTCTCATCGGCCTCCCCTTCCTGCTTGCCGGGTACCTGCTTGCCTTCAAGCCCGGCTACCTCGATCCCTTGGTCACCACGGGCGTGGGCCTGGTCATGCTCATCGTCGGCTGCCTCCTGCTCACGCTGGGCTCGTTCTGGCTGAGTCGCCTAGTGAAGATTGAGGTCTGATATGACCACGCTGCCTCTCATCGTCGGCCTGGTGGCCGTCGCCACGGCCATCGGTCTGGGGGTGTTCCTGCTCGCCAGTGGCACCAAGACGGCCGGCGGCCAGGCAACGGCGACGATTGATGGTGCCTACCCGGCCCGAGTGGCCGGCGCTCGAGCGGCGGCACATGATCCAGGTGCGCCGCTGCCACCACTGATGCAGCGCGCGCGAACTCTGGCCACGCGGTTGTCGCCAGGCAGCTACGGACAACGGCTGCAACGTCGCCTGGATCTTGCCGGCAACCCGCCCAATTGGCCCGCCGATCGCGTCATGGCATTCAAGGGTGCCGGGCTTGTGCTCGGCGCGTTACTCGGTGGGTTGCTCGGTCTCAAGCACGGGGTCAACGTCGTCATCTTTCCGATCGTGGGCGGGGCGGTGGGGTTCTTCCTGCCGGACGTGCTTGTTCGCAACCTCGGCGAGAAACGGCAGATAGACATCCAGAAGGGACTTCCGGACGCGCTCGACATGCTCACCGTGTGCGTCGAGGCAGGTCTCGGCTTCGACGCGGCATTATCGCGGGTGGCGCTCAATCTCAAAGGGCCGATGGCAGCAGAGTGTGCGCGTGTGCTTCAGGAGATGCAGTTTGGCATGTCGCGTAGAGAGGCGCTGCGTGCCCTGGTCAGCCGCACCGACGTCTCCGAATTGCGCACCTTCGTCTCGTCACTGATCCAGTCGTCCGAACTGGGAATTTCGATCGGAATCGTGCTGCGGGAGCAGGCCAAGGAGATGCGAATCAAGCGGCGTCAGCGGGCCGAGGAGAAGGCGCAGAAGCTGCCGGTCAAGATCCTCATGCCGCTGATCACGTGCCTGCTGCCTGCGATGTTCGTGGTCATCCTCGGCCCAGCGATCATTCAGATCATTCACACGCTCGGGAACCTGGCGAAGTGAAACCTGGCGGGCTGACTTACTCGACAGAGCGCTTAGTCAGCTCACCATCGTGCCGTAGTCGTCGAAAAGGTCGAGGCGCACCGCCGCCATCAGGGCTTGCGCCCGGTTACAGGCTCCGAGCTTTTCGTAGAGGCGGGCGACGTAGGTCTTCGCAGTCGACAGGCTCACGTACAGCGTCGCAGCGACTTCGGGAACGGAGCGTCCCTCGCGCAACAGGGCGAGCACCTGGCTCTCGCGCGGGCTCAACGTCATGCGAGCCGTCGGTTCCCGACGCCGGCGCAACGCCTGGGCCAGCCCGGACGCGCTGAAGGAGGACGCGAACGCGGCCGCGTGGCGGATCGCGCTCAACACCTCGTGGACCGGGGCGTCCTTCGACAGGTAGGCCGAGGCACCGCTGTCGAGGGCCCGGAAGAGCAGATCGTCCGAACCCTCGGCGATGAGCAGGACGATGCCGAGGGTCTCGTACCGGTCGCGCAGGTCACGGGCCAACTGCCACCCCTGGCCGTCCGGCAACGAACAGTCGATGGTGACAGCGTCGGGCTGAAGGGCGAACACGACATCGATGGCTTCGGAGGCGGTGATCACTTCGCCCACGGTGTGCAGGTCCGGGGCATCCGCGGCGATATGCGAAAGCGCCCAGCGCACGAGTGGCCGGCCGTCGATGATGACCAGGCGAATGGTGCTCGATTGCTGGGAATCCGCATTCGCGGTGTCGAGGAAGGCAGCCGCCGCCGCATCGCGGCGTCGCACCACTACAGCAGGTGCGCTGGTCATCGAGCCCCCCCGAAACGAGCAGAGCAGGCTTTTGCTGTCTCTACCCGTTGCAATACCGGTAAGTATGGACCAAAGCGGGTGGAAGTCAAGCCAAGAAAGCTACGCGCCATTAAATCGGACTTAACAGCGTTAATCGGGCGGCGCTCGAGGAAATGCATACAGACTAGATGCGGAGCGCCTGGACGAGCTTGCCACAGGCCGCTCGCACGGGGCGGTCGAGGCTGAACGCGGTGTCGCGGGCGGCGCTCCGGGCGGCTGAACGGCTGCACCCAGCGCGCGCCCGCCCCACTGCCAGCCGTCATGCGATTCCCCCCGAAGAATCGTGCGACGAAACTACGCACACGCCCACCGCCATTAGTTGGTCGGCAAGACCCGGCGCAGTCGAAATACTCGACTAGCAGGGGAACTTGTGTCCAGGGGGTGGCATGAACTGTCCGCGTGTCATATGCGGACATGGGCGTATAGGTCCGATATTTAGCGTTCAACTACAGGTGGGTGGCTCGCAACCTGTCCCTTTTTGGCGTCGATCGGGTGCTGCCTGGGCCGCTCGTCCTACCGGTGAAGTCGCGGTCAGGGGGCCGAGGACCAGCTGCTCACCTCGACCAGAAACGCATCCCGGCGCGCCAGCTCAGCACGACGACTTCGAATATCAGGCCAGCACAGGCGATCAATTGGCCCGCGACCAGCGCGCTCCCCATTGCACCACCTCCGGGTCTCAGCCAGAATAGGCCGCGCGCCACGTCGTAGCCACCAAATGCGCGCTCCCCCGATCGGCCAACAGTACCCCGCCCGGTTCTCGACAACACGTGAACCTGGCCTGGTTCACCGCCATGGTGCGAGTTCCGGCATCGGGTTGAGCACTGGAGCGGCGGCCTGCGGACGACCCACCAGCCATGCGGCCAGCGCCCAGTCCGGGCCGGTGACCGGGATTCGGTCGCCGTCCCCGCTCGTCCAGACCCGGCCGGCTAGGTCGGCCGTCACCGATCCGTGGGCCACCACCTCGATACGCAGCGCTATGGCGCCCCGTGCGTCCAGGCTGTCGGCGAGTTCGGGCAACAGGTAGGCCACGAATTCGGCCGGCCACTGGTCGGCCGTGTATGCACCGGCCAGGTCGACGCGGTGGATCTCCACCTCGAGCCAGCGCGCCAGGACGTAGCCGCGCGCCGGACGGTCCTCAGTGGGCAGATCCCAACCGTCGGCATCTGCTACCGCCCCGAACAACCGGTCCAGCCGGTCGGCCGATTCGCGCACGTCAGCCGCGAGCTCAGCGCAACCGCGCGTCGACCCTGCCTCGATGTCGGCGTTGCGGCCAGCCTTGCCATCCGGATATCGGGCGACGATCTCGCCGCGCAGCGCGCCGGACAATGTGCGCGTGATGCCGTCGGCGTTGCGCGCGATGTGCGCGAGCACGTGGCCCCGCGTCCAGCCGGGAAGAAGCGACGGCACCCGGACCGCTGCGTCGGTCCACCGTTCAGCGTCGATGCCGGCCAACAATGCCGCCGTGGATGTGCGCAGGGCGGTCAGGGCTGCCGTGGGCGCGGTCATGCCTGATTGTCCCAGAACGGGGTTACGCCGCGCGCCTAGATCTCGATGACGGAATCGAGTTCCGGCTGCGCGGACGAAGGAGCCCTGCGCTGTGAGCGCAGGCCGTCCACGGTCAGCACGATCAGCGCAACCCACACCAGCGCAAAGCCAGCCAACTCCGCCGCCGGCAGTGCCTCGTGCCGGATGCCCACCCCGACCGAGAACTGCAGTACCGGTGCGAGGTACTGCAACAGCCCGACGACGCTCAACGGCAGCCGCCGGGTCCCGGCGGCAAACAGCAGCAGCGGAACCGCCGTGACGACGCCGGTGCTGGCCAGCAGCAGCGTGGTGCCCGCGCCGTGGTCGGCGAACACCAGATTGCCCTGCACCGCGACCACGCCGAGGGCGATCAGGGCGGGCACGAACATCGCGCCGGTCTCGATCGCCATTGACTCGACGGCCCCCACCGCAGCGCGCTTCTTGAAGAAGCCGTACAGCCCGAAGGACGTCGCGAGGATCAGTGCGATCCAGGGGGGACGGCCGTAATCCGCGGCGATGACGAGGACTGCAAGTGTGCCGATGCCGACCGCTACCCACTGCATGGGACGCAGTCGTTCGCCCAGCACGAACACGCCCAACAGGATCGTGAACAGCGGATTGATGAAGTAGCCCAAGCTGGTCTCGACGACGTGCCCGGAATTGACCCCGTAGATATAGGTGCCCCAGTTGACCGTCACGACCACGGCCGCGGCGCTCAGCAGGGTGCGCTGACGAGCGTCGGCCAGCACCTCTCGGACCCGTCCGTAGCCTCGGGTGACACCCAGGATGAGCGCAATGACCACCAGCGACCATGCCATCCGCTGGGCCAGGATCTCGACCGTGCCAGCCGGTTCGAGCAATGGCCAGTACAACGGGAACAAGCCCCACAGCAGGTAGGCCGACGCTCCATAGACCAATCCGCGACGAGCGTCGTCCTCAGCCTCGGGCACGTTTCCAGGCTACGGACCGCAGCGAGGCGATTGCGCGGGCCAATACGTCCGGGCTGGTCAGGTATCGACGGTGACGTCGGACACCTCAGGCCTCGTGGAACGCAGATCGATCTCCATCCAGGTTTGCGGAACGCGCAGCGGGCCGAAGCCGAGCGCCGCGTACACGCCGTGCGCGTCACGGGTGGCCAACACGAACCGGGGCACGCCGAGTCCGCGCAGATGCTCGACCACAGCGCCCACCAACCACCGCCCGACGCCCCGGCCGCGCCAGGCCTCGTCGACGATCACATCGCCCAGCCACGCGAAGGAGGCCAGGTCGGTGGTCACCCGCGTCAGGGCGATGTGCTCGCCGGCCGGGGTGTACACGCCGTACACCCGCGAATGCTGTATCGATCTCTCGACCGACTCGGCCGAACGATCGCTGGCCCAGTAGGAGGACGCCAGCCACGCCAACACCCGATCCATATCGAGACGGCTCGGATCGCCGGAGATGACCAGCCCGTCCGCACGCCGCAATTCGAATGCCATGCCACTGATGTTCCCGGGCGCGATCCTCGGTGGGATAGTCGGGGCATTGAAAACTCCGCAGGAGGACTCGCGTGGACCTTGGCCGGCAGCCACAGATCGAGGACGGGGTCCCCGCCGAGGGGCTGGCGCTGAATTCGGTTGCGTCGCTGCGCTTGGACAACATGACCCTCAACAGCTTGGGCGGCTGGTCGCGGTGGCTGGGCGCGGTGCCGCTGCAGGTCCAGGTTCGCGGGCGGGCGCCCTCCTACCCGACTGCGATGCGGTTGATGTCGCGCGCGAAGTACCCAGTCGCAGGGACGATCCTGCCGCTCACGGTCGAACGCCGCGACCCGTCGATCTTCCGGATCGAATGGGACGACGTCCCGGAGATCGACCAGATGATCGCATCCGGCCATCCGGTGTTCACCGACCCGGACTCGGCCGAGGCAGCGGTGCGGACGGCGCAGGCCGCCCGGGCAGCAGCTGGCATCGACACCGCCAACCGCGGTGCCGCGGACCAGGCCGAGGCGCTGATGGTGCCTGAGGTCGACCGCGACGCGGTCTATCGGGCCATTGCGCACGCGCAGAGCACACAACAGGCGCCCGACGCGGTCCTGCAGCGTCAGCCCATCGACGGTCCGAGCGCCCGGATCCTGGCCGTGGGATACGAGGACGCCGGCGCAGCGAGTGCCGCGGAGATCCATGGGGAGATCCTCCTCTCGGTTGCCATGCCTGGCTTAGCTCGGTTCGGGGTTCGCTGGAGTGGGTGGATTCCTCAGGCCAAGGTGAGGGCCCAGTGGTGGGACGTCCCCGTCGCTGTCGAGATGGGTAGGCCACCCCGGGTCAGGATTCTTTGGGACCAGGTTCCCGGAGTCGAGATCGTCACGCCGCGGCTACAGGAGATGAACGACCGAATCGAAGCACAGCTCGCCACGGCGGCGGTGCCTGGCATGGACGCGTACAGCGGACTGCTGGCGGGCATCGCCGATCCCCAGCAGCGGGCGCGGATCGAGCAGCAACTCGCACAGGCATTGGCACCCGGGCCGATCTCGTCCCCGGCACCGCTCGACCCACTCGATGAGCTCAAGCGGCTCGGAGAACTGCGAGCCAGCGGCAGCCTGACCGAAACGCAGTTCGCGGCCGAGAAGGCCCGCGTGCTGGCCAGTATGTGACAGGAGAGCCATGGCGATATTCCGGGGCAGGAAGCCCCCCGACGACAAGACGGCCGAAGCGTTCGCCGAGGCGTACCGCTCTCAAGCGCTCGCCCGCCAGAGCACCGAGGGATTCGAGCGCACCATCGGCATGGACGTCGCGAGCGTGCTGAGCGGGGTGGCGGGCGCGACGCATGGCGGCGGAATGGAGCAGATGCTGGCCTACCGGGATCGGGCCGCACGCATCTTCCAGCGCGGTGTCGAGATGCCGGCCACACTGGGATCTGTCGTGCTGGGGCAGCATTCCCCCATCCTCGGCGGGATTCCGGCGCAGGTGCAGCTGACGGTCGAGCCTCCCGGGGCGATGCCCTACGCCGTCAACACCGACCAGGTGCTGCACGAGTCGATGGCCCAGACGATGGTGTCCGGGCAGCGCCTCACGGTAAAGGTCGATCCCGACGATCCACAGTGCTTGATGATCTGGGGGGTAGTACCGGCGGCCACCGCGCCCGACCCGAGCCATCAGTTCGGGCCGGCCGCAGGCGACGATGGTGACGCGCGGCTGGCCAAGCTGGCCGAGCTCCGGAGGAACGGAGTCCTCACCGACGAGGAATTCGAGGCCCAGAAAGCCAGGATGCTCTCCGACTAGCCGCAGTCAGGCGATCGTCCAGGTGTCGGCACCGCGCAACAGCGCGTCGAGTGCGGCGTCGTCGCCCGGCGCCTTCGCGGCGGCCTGGTCCAGTTGGGCAGCCATCATCGTGTCGTAGGTCGGCCGCTGCACCGATCGGAACACGCCCATCGGCGAGTACCGACTGTCGAGCGAGGACAGCCGCGACAGTGCGAAGGCAAAGGAGGGGTCCTCGGCGTGTGCATCGTGTACGACCACCCGGGGATCGCCGTCGGCGACGCCGTCCTCGATCGCCAGCGCTCCGCTGTCGGCGCGCACGACCGCCCTGGAGCCGTCGGCGCCGAAGCGCAGCGGCTGGCCATGCTCCATCCGGATCATCCAGTCGTCGCGGGTGTCGGCTTGCTTGAGGATGTCGAACGCGCCGTCGTTGAAGATGTTGCAATTCTGGTAGATCTCGACCAGGGCGGTGCCCTGGTGATCTGCCGCGGCCCGCAGCACCTCGGTGAGGTGCTTGCGGTCGGAGTCCAGCGTGCGCCCGACGAACGTCGCCTCGGCTCCGAGGGCCATGGACACCGGGTTGAACGGGGTGTCCAACGAACCCATCGGCGTCGACTTCGTCACCTTGCCGACCTCAGAGGTGGGGGAATACTGGCCCTTCGTGAGCCCGTAGATGCGGTTGTTGAACAGCAGGATCTTGAGGTTGACGTTGCGGCGCAGCGCGTGGATGAGGTGGTTGCCCCCGATGGACAGCGCGTCGCCGTCACCGGTGACGACCCAGACCGACAGGTCCGGCCGTGAGCTGGAAAGGCCGGTTGCGATCGCCGGCGCCCGGCCGTGGATCGAATGCATGCCGTAGGTGTTCATGTAGTACGGGAACCGGCTCGAGCAGCCGATGCCGGAGATGAACACGATGTTCTCGCGCGCGAGCCCGAGTTCGGGCATGAAGCCCTGCACAGCGGCCAGGATCGCGTAGTCGCCGCAGCCGGGGCACCAGCGGACCTCCTGGTCGGTCTTGAAGTCCTTGGCCTTCAGGACCAGGCTGCCGCCTGCGTCAGTCATTCTCGATCACTCCTTGCAACATCTCGGCGAGTTCGTCGCCCTTGAACGGCAGGCCTCGCACCTGGGTCACGCTGATCGCGTCGACGAGGTACTTCGCTCGGATAAGCAGCGCCAACTGACCCAGGTTCATCTCGGGGATGACGACCTTTTCATAGCGCGCGAGGATGCCGCCGAGATCGTTGGGAAACGGGTTGAGGTGGCGCAGATGTACCTGGGCGATCGAGGCGCCGGAGCCGCGGATCTGCCGGCACGCAGCGCCGATCGGCCCGTACGTCGAACCCCAACCCAGCACGAGCACGCGCGCGTCGTCGTCCGGGTCGTCGACGTGCAGGGGTGGCAGGCTGCGGGCGATTCCGTCGACCTTGGCCTGGCGGATGCGGACCATGAAGTCGTGGTTGTCCGGGTCGTAGCTGATGTTGCCCGTCCGGTCTGCCTTCTCGATTCCACCTACGCGGTGCTCCAGACCGGGCGTGCCCGGCACCGCCCACGGCCGCGCGAGCGTCTCGGGGTCGCGCAGGTAGGGCAGGAACTCCCCATTCGGCCCGTTCGCCTCGGTCGTGTACTCAACGTTGAGATCAGGCAGTTCGGCGACGTGCGGGACGCGCCACGGCTCCGAGCCGTTGGCGAGGTAGCCGTCGGACAGCAGGAAGACCGGAGTGCGGTAGGTAAGGGCGATTCGTGCCGCCTCTATCGCGGCATCGAAGCAGTCCCCGGGCGACTGGGGGGCGACGACCGGCACGGGTGCTTCGCCGTTGCGCCCGTACATCGCCTGGAGCAGGTCGGACTGCTCGGTCTTGGTTGGCAGGCCGGTCGACGGGCCGCCGCGCTGGATGTCGCAGATGATCATCGGTAGTTCGAGCGAAACTGCCAGGCCGATGGCCTCACCCTTGAGCGCGATCCCCGGCCCGGACGAGGTCGTCACGCCCAGCGCTCCCCCGAAAGCCGCACCGAGCGTCGCGCCGATGCCGGCGATCTCGTCCTCGGCCTGGAATGTGCGGATGCCGAAACGCTTGTGTTTGCTGAGTTCGTGCAGGATCTCGCTGGCCGGCGTGATCGGGTAGGCGCCGAGGAACATGGGCAGCTTCGAGCGCCGCGCCGCCGCAATGAGGCCATAGGAAAGAGCGAGGTTGCCGCTGATGTTGCGGTACGTGCCGCTGCGCTGTGGCGCCGGCTTGATCTCGTAGTGGACGGCGAATGCTTCGGTGGTCTCGCCGAAGTTCCAGCCGGCCTTGAAGGCGATGATGTTGGCGTCTGCGATCTCGGGCTTGCTCGCGAATTTCTGACGAACGAAGTTGATCGTATTCTCCGTCGGTCGCGAGTACATCCACGACAGCAATCCGAGGGCGAACATGTTCTTGCTTCGTCCAGCATCCTTGCGCGACAGTTGGGTGTCCGCCAGCGCGTCGAGGGTGAGCTTGGTGAGCTCGATGGCGTGGAGAACGAAGCCGTCCAGCGTGCCGTCCTCGAGCGGATTGGACTGCCACCCAATCCGACCCAATGCCCTCGGGGTGAAGTCATGGGTGTCAACGATGAGCGTCGCGCCCTTGGGCAGGTCGGCGACGTTGGCCTTCAGCGCAGCCGGGTTCATCGCGACCAGGACATCCGGGCGGTCGCCGGGGGTGAGAATGTCGTGGTCGGCAAAGTGCAGCTGGAACGACGACACTCCGGCGAGGGTGCCCTGTGGCGCCCTGATCTCGGCCGGAAAGTTCGGCAGCGTCGACAGGTCGTTACCGAACAGCGCGGTCTCTGCGGTGAATCGGTCGCCAGTCAGCTGCATGCCATCGCCGGAGTCCCCGGCTATCCGGATGACGACCCGGTCGAGTTGTTCGACAGGCTTGGACATGCGGGTGATGTCCTCCGGCGTCGGTCCGAGTGGCGTCGCCCGCTCGACGCGTGCCGGGCAACCCTGCCATCCTACTGAGTGCACCCGCGTGCCCGTGCGAATTCGCACATTCTACTGACAGCTTGTGGTCCGGTAACCAACTGCCATTTCGACAACACCGCAGGTGTAGGTAAACTACGGGTCAGCAGTTCCCCACTATCTGGATGTCGGTGATCCTGACAGGCAGACCGAATTGTAAGCGCTTCCAACTGTGACGTGCGCCGCAGGCCTGGGTACACCAAATGTGTCACCGTCGACACCGGGTCGCTCCAAAGAGATTCGAGGAGCAGAAGGAGGAGGCATGAAGGA